>NZ_JBCODG010000011.1:37440-91934 GCF_040928965.1 Bacteroides sp. 2201st1_D9_2201SCRN_220225
ATATAATCACCATCCGGGAGGAGAGCACCTTGTCGCGTACCGTGGGGTTGGCGATTGCCCAATCGGAATGGAAATGCATGTCCGGAATGGATGCGATGTCCACAATATCGCCCCCGTTTTCCAGATGGAGATAATCCGGCTGATACAGGTCGCAAAGGAATTTGCCGTCCGTATCGCTGATGGCGTATATCTTGCCGTCGAGTGCGGCCGTCATCTCCTCCTCGCTGCGGTAGACCAACAGGTATTTACAGCCGGTCTTCATCTCTTCCGCAATCCGCTTATGCAGTTCTTCAGGAGATAATTCACGCAGTCTTGACACGACCGCCCCGATACTTTCCACGGCATCGTAGCTGTCCAAGACATCATGGCAGGTCGTTTCAAACTCCTCTTTCGGACGACCCGCAAAATTGATGGTACGGACTTCCTGCCCGTGCCCGCCGAGCAGGTAAAAGGGCGTACCGTTCCATTGTTCCTTTCTGACAGAGAGCGGCCGGGAGCATTCCCGTGTCTGCCGGTTCACAACGGCATACAGTTCCAGACTTTCCCCGCATTCCATACGCAGGATATGCCGGGCGAACTCCGTAAATGTCATGATTTTGATTCCTTCCCCGTTCGCCGTGAAGAAATCCTGTCTTGTCTGTTTCATAAATCCGTTTTTTTAAGAGTAGGTAATCGTTTTGTATAAGGGGTGGAATACTCACCTCGTTTTGAAAAAAAAGACCGCCGCAGCCGTAGCCGCGACGGCCCGTCATCATTATGGCATGTGATGAACAGGTTCTATTTTCGTTATTCGGCCTCGTAGTACGGTACGCCGTGCCTTACCACTGCTTTTTCCATTTCTTCCCACCAGATTTCACTATGGCGGTCATTGTCAAAATCTATGGGCTTTCTTTTACCGAGCCGCAGCCGGTCCCGTGTCTCCATTTCCGTTTCGTACACAATCTGTTCCATTTCTTCGTCCGTAACATGGTAGGTATCGAACGGCTCCGGCAGAGATTCCAACTCCCTGCGTGACAGCTCGGATTGCCCGCAGGTGAAAACCTTGTCATAGAAAGCGTCATCTTTCGGCGGCAGTTCGGGTTCCTGTTCCGGCAGCACATCCAAATAATCCGACTCGTACAGGTAGTTTTCGTCGCGCCCCTTCGTCTGCCGGTTGTTCTTGAACTCTTCCAGATCACTTTCCGTCAGGCGGAATTCCTTCTTCTTACGCCGCAGGTACTCCATCATGTTTTCGAGGGAGGAGAACGGGGCTATGAGCTCCATGGAAGAACGGTTGTGCCAGGCATCGCTCCGGTACAGCAGGTAGACCTGCGGGCGGTTCCGGGCCGCCTCCTTACGGTATTCGCCGAACTCATACAGGGCGTTGTCGAAACTTCCGAATGCCAGCCGGACTTTGTCTTCGACGGATATGGACTCCCGGCATTCCTCGAAACGGCGTTGCACGTATCCGATGAAATCCACGTCTTCCAGAGTCTCCATGACCGTGCTGTCATCAGTCGAGAGCGCGATGTCAGCTCCTGCGAAATTGTCGGCTGACAGCACGTGTTTCTCTTCATTGTATTCGTCTTCCGCCCTGCAGACGGCCAGACCGGGCGTTTCTGCCTCGATCTCCACGACCTTACGGAGCGTCTCTTCGATAGCTATCCGGTATTTTTTCATTGTATGATGTTTATTTGTTTCAGTTCACGTTTGTAGTTTCTCAATGACGGCTTGTGCCCTTTCTCCCTTACGATCTGGCGCATCTGTGCAAAGGTGTATGCCTTCTCCATGTCCAGGCCGTAGTCCGTGGCGAATGCCGTCATTCCGATATAGCAGAAGCCGAACTTCCGGTGCAGCATGTCGGCCGTATAAGGAGTCATGTCTTCCGCCAAGGTTACGGGGACAGCCATTCCCCGGATCTTGAACTTCAAGCCCTCGATAAGGGTCCCGCAGTTGTCGCTGTGGTAGGTCAGGTCCCTGCGGCGGGCGCAGTAACCGATGGTCTCACCCATGAAGGTGTTGCGGAAGATTTCCGTACGGTTCAGGTCCTTCAACTTCTCGACACCGTAATAGCAGACCGCCTGTACGGCTTTCAACGCTTTGTCCACACGGGGTTTGACAAAGCGGGGGTCGTTTTCCGCCACGATCTTTTCCAGCCACGTGCGGTGGAAGGTTCCGACAGGCACGTCGAACACCTTCTCCGGCGTGCAGTATTTTGAATCCGACCGCGTCATCATCAGATGTGCCGAGGACGGCTCGTATTGTTCTTTCAGGTAAAAGGCCAGACAGGTATTGCCGACTTTGCAGTAAGTATAGTCGTCACGGCTGTTTTTCAGCGACAGCATCGTGGTTTCCCCGCCGTAGAACTTCTCGGGCAGTCCGGTCTGTCGGCAGAACTCCGTGAGGAAATGTCCGGGGATGGCATGTGCATAACTGCGCTCCTGGTAGCACTCCTTCGCCATTTGCGGAGTGATGAACCGTTTGGCAAAGTCACAGATATGGTAATGACCGTAATCATACGCCGCCTGCGTGTTCGCGGAGCTCTGGAACTTTTTGGGCATCTGGCGGAACCAGCGGAAACTCGTCCCGTGCTCCATGCAGTAGTCGACAAATTCCCGCGTCCATACATTTTCAGGAAATTCGGGACAGTTGCCGTTTCTTCGGATGAATGCCTTGCACACTTCCACCGAGAGCAGGGATTGTTCAGTTTCCTCGTCGATATAGCAGTTCGTCTCCCGTTTGCTGTTATCGATGGCAATGACCAGTCTTTCCGGTGTCTTGAACCGCTTCGGCAACTCCCCGAACATGTAAGGGTGTTTCTCCATCAGCCGGTCCGCCAGCATGTCGTCCAGATATACCGACAACGGCTTGAAAAACTGGGGGTCTGTGATGAAGTTTTTTCCTTCGGTCGAACAGACAGCCGCATGGAGAATCTCATAGGAATAGAACCGGGCGGGAACAAGCGAGAGGTCATGTTCCGCCATCTTGCGGTAGTATGCCGCAGTCTTGAAACGGGACGGCACGACGGCATCGGTAACCGTGCTCAATATTTTCATCCCGTCGAGCATCCCGTAATAGAACTCTTGAGTCTTTACCTCAACGGGGACATATCCGAGGATAAGCCCCGTTTTCATGACGGCGTCTGTCCTGCTGTCCGTGTAATACGGGTCGTAAATATAGCTGCGCAAGGCCAGGTATGCCAGTTGCGCGTCCCAAAGGCGTTCAGGTATGAAGGCGAGAATGTCGAAATCCCCGCGTCCGTTTCGGATGACCGCTTCTGCCATTTCTCGGGTAACCATTGCTTCGGGAACGGCCGTGATATTCTTCGGTTTTTTGCGCATGGCGTAGTCACAGACTGCTCCCGAACGGTACGCCTCCGGAATATTGCGCAGCTCGAAGCTGTGCCAGCTCTCCGTGCTGCCCGCGATGATTCGTTCTATACGTCCGGGTGTGAGGAAACGTCCCGGAATATGGCTCAGCACCTCTATTTCCTTGCTTTCGACGGCTGCTTCCACGATCTCTTCCGTGAACAGGTGTTCCGGCAGCCATTCTATGGCCGATACGATGTTATTGTGCCGCATACAGTTTCTTTTTAAGGTTGGACGAACGGACGATTCTCACAAGGCGGCACCCCCGGTAGACATAGAGTATCCTGGATTCCCGTTCGGCGAGTTCCTCAAGTCCCTGCCAGTGCTGCGGTGTATTTATCTTTTCGAGTCGGACATGGTTGTTCACATATACCGTGATCGGTTTCATGCTGTCATGGGAGGGCGTATCTTCGACGAAGAGCGGCAGTTCACAGTATTCTCCCTTGTCCATGACATGCCATCTGCCGTTATCGAACAGGAGGCACGTGTCCTCCATGCGGCCGAAAATGTCTGCGTTGTCCGCGATGCGTGATGCGGATTGCCGCGGTGTTTCCCGTCCGTCACGGATCTTTGAAAAACAGTGGACGGTATCGCCGGTTCCTGTCCATTTTCCATAGGGTGACGGTCCCAGTTTTTGTATGTCGCCCAGCGACAGCAGGGCATCTACCCGTCTGTCATTGGGATAGAACACCCGGAGTTTCCTCACAAGGTCTTTTGAAAGCGTCTCATGGAGCGCCTTGATGTGCCGGACACTGCCGTCCGGCAACAGTTTTCCGATTTGTATGCTCATAATAGTGCTATCTCTTGTTGTTGAAGTATAGCCGGGTCGTCCTTCTTTCGATTGACAGTCCGGCTTGAAAATTATGATTTACAGAAGTCTTCGGACTGGTATCCGGCCATGTCCGGTACGGAACCGCGTGTCATTCCGTCCTGTCGTCTTCCCGTCTTTTCATTTTCAGTTCCCTGCCGGTTGCCGTGCGGCAGAGCGGCAGTTTCCCGGAAGCGGTTTGCTTGCATCCCTCGACGAGCCGTCCTTCGGACACCATTTTCCCGTACATTTCCCTGATATAACGGTATGCCGGGGAGGTGTTCGAATAAACGGACTTCCCACGGAGTGTCTTGACACGCAGCTTTTCGACGAGTATTTCCAGCACCTGCTCCCGGCTCTTGTACAGGTTCCGGCGCTTGGTGCGGAAGGCGTCGAGAAAGACACCCCCGATAGTCATGTCATGAGTCTTGTGGTAATACGCGAGTTCTTCCTCCTCCGTCAGGTCGAGAATCTCGCCGTAAGTGTCAGTACGTAGGTACCGGAAGGTCGTTCCTTGTGCCAGAATCTTCTCGATAAGCTCCATGTGCTCTTTAAGAACAGGGCCCGATAACGATTGGGGATGACAGTACAGGCATGTCTTTCCGAGATACACCTCGGGACAACCGTCTTTGTATTTGTTTTCCTTGATGCTGAACCCTGTTTCCGTGAAAAGGCGCTTTACCTCGTCGAAGAAGCGTCCGGCTTTCTCTTCCGGCATGCGACCGCCGTCATAGCCGGACTCGACGCGGAAGTATGTGTCGATATATATCGGTGTGTCCATTTACAGTTCTGATTTTGATATGTTATATAAAGCATAGCCCGGAACCTCCCGCTCGGGTTCCGGGCATCGTTGAAAATATTCTCATAGACGTATGGAATCGAACACTTTGTCGATGTCCTCCTGCGCCAGCCCGATGTAGCGCCGGGTGGTTTCCAGGTTGGAATGGCGGAATATCTGGTTGAGCAGGATCAGGCCCTCGGCCGAGCGTCCCATCAGCTCGTAGACATAGCGCCCGAAAGTCTTGCGGAAGGTATGTGTGGAGAATGCCCTGATCGGCAGCCTGTACCTTACCTTGAATACCTTGAGCAGCCTGTTGATGTATTCCAGCGAGTAAGGTTTCCCGGTACGCGGGCTGAGAAAGATGTACTGTTCGGGGGCGGGTTGTCCGAGCATCTCGTACAGGAAACGGTTCTTCTCCTGCACGTCCCTGTTGAACTTGATCAGGCGGTTTTTCTTTGTTTTCTGCTCGATGCGGGTCATGGTGCTTTTTCCTAAGATGTCTTTCCAGCGCAGGGTCCTCACGTCGGAGGCCCTGCATGCCGTGCAGAACGACAGCCAGCAGTAGGTCTCCCACAGGTACTCGCCGTCCTTCTCAAGCCCGCGGACCAGCCTGTTATATTCCGCTATGGGCAGGTAGTCGGCTGTCGTCAGTTGTCCCTTGATTCTTGTCACGTGGCAGCCTTTTAAGATTCCGGCAACCCTTCCGAGAGCATCAGCTCGGCCAGCGCCCCGTTCTGGGGAATCATGGCCGGAATGTCCGTACGTCCGGGCTTGTAGATTTCGGTTGCCACGTTATAGATATCCCACGCCGTGAGCGTCTTCTTCTCTTCGGTGAGTTTGAGCAGGTCCTCGGTGAAGATGGAAATCTGGGACTGGTTCAGGGGATAGGTCTCCACCTTGGACGAAAGACGCTTGTCGGAACTGTCATGCGATACGCGCAATGCTGTCAGCAATCCGATGTAGGCGTACATCTCCACCGGGGTAATTACTTTCGCTTTCAGGCGGCGGATGCGTTCCCTGTCCTCGTTCATCTGTACCTCGAAGTTCGAGAGCCACTCGTCTACACGACCGAAAAGCTCTTCGGTGGTGACTTTGTCTTTCCCGTAGTTCGACACACTGCGTTCGGGGGAGAGGATGCACTGGTTGTGGCACACCCTGACGCACGGGCCGATGGCCGCCTGGATGCCGTCCTGATGGAAGGCGATGACAAGCGTCGTGGTCAGCTCGTCCGTTTCCCATTCCTTAATGCGGATGGTCGTATAAACGCGGCGCAGGATATGCGCCTCGACGGCCATCGCCCCGTACTTTTGTTCCACCTGGGGCAGGACGACCACGCCGGGCTGTGCCTTGTTCTTGTTCTGGGCGGCGAAGATTTCCTCCACCTCGTAATTCAGGTTGTGTTTCTGGCAGATGTCCGCCATGCGCTCTATCACCTCGTAATGGTAGATTCCCTTGAGCGGGTTGCCATAGATGTCATTTTCCTTGTGTGTGCGCCGGAGCGTGTCGAGCGTCATCACCTCGACGTTGTTGTTCTGGAAATCGAACTGCACGGGGGCGGCCGTTGTTGCTAATGCTGTTGCCATAATGATTGATATTAAAAAAGTTATACAATAAGAAAGGCGGTGAACCGTTGTCCATCGCCTTTCCGGAATTCATTTTGCGGTTTCAGGCAGGTAACGCCTGCATATCAGGTCCGTGATACTCGGGTAATACACGTTGCCATAAGTTCCGTATGGTCCGAAACGGGCAAGGAAGCGGAAGTAAAAATCTACCGGACGCCGGTAGCTCGTCTGTATTTTGGTTTTCAGCAGGCGGTAGGCGTACTCGTCAGAATTTTCCACCTTGACCTTGCGTCCGTTGAAATAATAGTTTCCCTCCTTATCTGAAGAAAACGATACCTCTTCCTTTGCCGGACGCTCGCCGGCAACGACCCTGAAGAAGTCCTCCAGGGAGCGGCAATCCTGGTATTCTACCGGAATCGTGTCGCCCTCTCGCAGTTTCACGTCCAGTTTGTCAAGCAGTGTCTTGATGGCGGGCGTGTAGATATTTTCGGATTGGAAGCATCTTGTATCCCGCCAGTATTTCTCGAAAAGAGAGCCGGTTTCAAGGAGTAGGAACAGGGTTTCACGCGCTGTCTGCGGTTTATCGGCCAGATACGGAATATACTCGGTCACCAGTATGGAAAGTGAAAGATACTCCTCCGGTTGCAGTTCGCTCTTCTGGTGCAGGTTACAGTGCCTCTCGAGCAGGGAGTCGATGTCGGCTTCCCGCAAGCTTTCGTCCGTCCATACCAGGCAACCTTCTTTCTTGCAGGCGGGACATTTATCCGCTCCATACGGCAGGAGCATCACCTTGCCGCAATCGGAACAGGTGACCAGGTCGCCTCGTTCCGTATAAACATCTACCGTTTCCATTCTCAATCCTCCGCGTAAGGCCATTCAAGGCAGCAGTCATTGCATACGGCCACGCCCTCGTCACTCAGAATGTCAATATCTGTGCCCCCACATTCGGGGCATACCGGTGCCTTTTTCTTGTCCATTCGTCGCTCTGCCGCTTCTTCCGTCAGAAGCAGCGGCACCCAGTATGCCGATGTGCCAAAATCCCGTATCCCGTTTTCATCCTGTATGGGTTCACAACCTTTCGTTCCCATGTATTTCTGGGAGTCCGGCCAACACACGGCACGGTAACACTTGTCCCGTTCGGGAGATTTGCCGGTATGGCGTATATAGTCTTCCTCGGGCACGTAAAGCGCCCCGTTGTCCCCGCTTCCCCATGCCGGATAACCGGTTCCTTCTTCCTCGAAAGGAGCACTTTCCTCGGGAAATTCCACGAGTGCATATAACTTGTCATCCCATGCCAGGGAACACTCGCCGCAGTGGAACCGACTTTCGTGAATATCATAACGGATATTTTCCGAATTGCATTTCGGACAGATAATGTCTTTTGTTTTTACTTTCGGGAAACTCAGGATTTCTCCGGCAATGATTTCCATGCTGGGCCAGAACAACTGTTCGCAGTAATCGTCGGCCATCTTTTCCGCCAGATTCTGCATGTCGTCATCGCTGATCTTTTCCACATCGAAACCTTGTCCTTCCAGGTCATCGCGGTGGACGGACGTGATAGGGAAATACCCGGCGTTCAGCTCCCGGATAAATTGTCTTTCCTCTTCTGTCGGTTCGGGTAAGTTGTTGAAATATTCCCTGAGCCGTTGATAAAGTTCTCTTACCATAATTATATTCCTGTTTTTAATCTAATATCCACCAGTCGAGGACCAGTAGTTCCGGTCCATGATTTTTTCAAGTTCGAGGTCGGAACGTTCTTTCCAGAGGTCGAAGTCATCAAGCAGCTCCGTTCCGTCCTCCAGAGAAAGCACAGTATCCTCATTGTCAAACAGATAGTCTTGTATGTCATATCCGGACGGATAACGGTTTTCCCGGATGATTTCTTCTGCAATTTCCTTGTCCATTCGGTTGCCATTTTTTCAGTTCGCCGGTATTGTAACCGGATTCATTTGTTTTGTCTTTTCCTTGTAAAACCTGTCGATGGCAAGGAAGTAGTCCTCCGCATCCCAATCAGTGCCCGCATGCTCAGTCTCGAATTCTTCCGCCCACTGGACGATCTCGGCATTGACGGCACGGGAGTCCCTGTCCTCCCACAGGTTGTCCGCCCCGGCATTGTAGGCAAGGTCCACGACAGCCTCCTGCAACTTGTTGTAGCCGTTACACTCTCTACCGTTGGAACGCAGCCATAAGTCCACGTCGACGGCATCCTCTTCCGTCGTCCCATTGTGCAGGCACAGGCACTGCCCGTTGCCGTTATGGCATACGAGGACCGGCCGTTTGGTGTCGGGGCATATCCGTACCAGCAGCTCATTGGCGGCAAGTGTTTCCGTATCATGCCCATTGAGCATTGCAGGAAGCGCCTGGCTGACCAGACTCAGGATTTCCTGTTCCTCCTTTGTCCCGGACGGCTTGGAAGCCAACAGGTTCTGTATGCGTTTAAGAAGATTGTAAATCATAATCAGCAGTCATTATGTTCTTTCCAGATTTTACGTTTCTCGTCATAGCCCTTGTTTTCCCACCATTCATTGCAGGTTTCGGCAAACCCCTGATGGTTGTCTCCGGCCGGACACTTGTCCTGACGGCAACCCGTGATCTGTTCCATTTGATTTGCGTCCAACGAGTTCCACCATTCCTCCATGCGTTCTTTGAACTCTTTTAAAGTACAGAATGGCTGATGGTCCTCGCATTCGTCGCACCAGTTATCATAGCGGTCTATACCCGTGGTACCGATGAATGTACGGGCATTCGGATCCACCCATGCCTGGGTCTGTATATTGTCTGAACCGCACCCCTCGCATACGACAATCTCGTCGTCATTGACATCAGCGGAGATGAACCCGTGTTCTTCCAGCCAGTGGGCAATCTCAAGCAATCCCTCGGTCTGTACCTGTCCGATGGGCTCATCGAAATCCTCGCCGGCTTCGCCGTTGAGCGTGCAGAGCAGTTTGCCGTTCCCGTCGATGAAAAGTTCATAAACGGTCGCACTTTCATAACCGCCGTATCCGTAAAAAGCGGAATTGTGGACCACCACTATCGGGGAGGTTTCATACTCCGCTGATTCCGCCTCCCGGTAATGTACGCCGCAGTTGCGGTAGAACGTGCCGATGATGTTGTTCTCCTTCTTCACGGCGTCGCGGATTTTCTCCATAAGTGATCTTCTGATGGAGATGATACTGAGGTGCGCATAATCCTTACGGAGACGTCTGTACACTTCCTGCTCGAAGTTGCCTCGAACAGAGTCGAAAGGGGATACGCCGGCGTTCTCCCGGATATATTTGTCCTCGTTAAAGTTGTAGCGCCGGCAGACAATATTCTTGACGCGGCGGAATTCCTCTCCGGCAAATTTGAGGATACTGTTCTCGCCTAGCGAAGTCGGAAAATAGCAGCGGGGCATGTGCACTGTCATTTCACGGTAAAGTGTGTCATCGTCTTCCGGAAAGGTTCTGTCTGTTTCCGGCTTTGTAGGTTTTTCCTGTTCCATGTTGCTTGTTTTTTATCTGTAGTTGAACAATTTCCGGTTTGCCGCCCGTTGCATGGCGGTCACCATATTCTTATGTCATAATCTTTAAAATAGTATTCCAACTCTTTTAATCCTTCCAAAGAGTGCAGCTCGTTCTTTCCGGTCACTTCGATGTCGACGGATACTGCATTTTCATCTTTGATGTTTACTTTGGCATTGTCAAATACGCATCTTACATATTCTGCAATGCATGAGGCAGGCAGGTCGTTTTTTACAATATTAAGTACCATATTATTTATTGTTCATTAAATGTTTGCTACGTCCATAAACCGGGCACCGCTTGCGGTATCTGCATTCGCCCCGGGCCGCGTCGGTATGCGCCCGGTGCCATTCATCCCAGCTCTTCACTCCATTGTCTGTAAGGAATATGATCAGTTGCATGCAGCAGAAACCGCGTTCCTCACGTTTCCGGTCATGAAGGTTGGCCAGCCCGTTATCTTTAGGTTTCATACAGGTTTGATGTTACGGCAGGTTTGCTCGAAACGCCTTCATGGCATATCATTAAAACCATGAGACATGCACATAGGCATCGCTTTGGTCACTGCCGTTGATTAGACAATCGAGTACTTCGATAAACTTTTCCCGGTCCATCCCGACCTTTGCCAGGCAGGAATAAAATTCTTCGGCATTCTGCCGGAAGGTTTCATCCTGTTCTGAGATATGTTTTCTTAGCTGCTGCAGACCCGAACGGGCTATTTCGAAGTCATCGGTATAGGCGTCTTCTGCGGAGTTATCAACTTCGAACATTGTCAGGATATCATAAAAGATATCCTGACCGTCCCCGCCATACATACCCGGATATTTGTATTCGATTTGCCAAACTCTGGCTACATGTAGTTTTCTGGCCATTATCTTTTCATTTTTCGGATTTGTTGTCTTATGCAGTACAGCATCAATTCGATACCACGGATGCTTTCCTCATTCTCTTTCAGTTTGTAATAGTAGGCGTTCGCTTCGTCGTAGTCTTCCCGTGCCTTGCGCAATCTGCATTCCTTGGCGTCACGGACCTGTTCATGGGACAGGTCGTAACCGATGAACTCGTCCATGAAACAGGAAACCGTACGCCCGTAATAGTGGTCCGTGCGGGTTTCCACCGCAGTACGGATGATGTCGTCGCACCGCCTTCCGAGTGTCCGGAGTACGTCGCTGATATGCCGGTCATGGTACTCGTAACCGAAGAAACGGGTATACCACTCGTGTTCCTGCCGGTTTGTCTTCCCCGCGTAATACTCGTACCATTGGGCGTCGCACTTGGTGTGCCTCTGGGTAACCTTGAATATGGCATACTCTTCACCGATCCATGTAAAACGTGAGAGTATCTCACTCGCTTCTTCCTCATAGTAGCTATCCCGCCAATTCAATTCTTCGGTCTGGCTGAGCGGGAGGAATGACTGTTTGGTGATCCACTGCCCGAAACCTTTGTGCGTGACATGCGGAAGCACTTTCACGACCTTGCTCCATGCCTCGTTGCAGGCTTCATCCAGTGAAGGGAAACTTTCAGGAAAGCGTTCCCTGTCCGTTCCGTCTCGCAACACCTCGTTCCAATCTTTGTCGCAGACAATGAGGGTGAGGTCCTCCCTCACATGGCAGTCGCGTTCGCAATAGCCGTAGGGAGCATCGCAGAGCGTGTACCACTCCTTCGGTCCATAACCGTCGTCACGTCCCAGATAGCGTCTGGGCTTCCCCTTCTCTGTCTGCACCTCCCACACTTCCGTGCAGTTTCCACGGTCGATATGGTGCAGGCGTACCCTGATTTCCTTGTTATCTCGTTTTTCTTCCATGTCGTTCATTTTTAGTATGGCCTGTCTTTTTCTTTTCGAGAATCCGGTAGATTTCTTCAAGGTCATGCTCATTGTCTATCGGTTGCCCGTATTCCGTATCCACGATGACCACCCTGGCATTGGCCAGGTGACATCCTGCTATCGTCTTGTCATAGTCGCTCCATTCAGGATTGATTTCTGTTACCGTGTCAAATTCAAGTCCGTATGATGTCTTCATTGTATTTCCAGTTATTATGCGTATTTTTCTATTTTATGCTGCCGCTTTGTTCTGCCCGTCGATAATATGCCTGCATTCGGCTTCCAGTTCTTTCATACATTCCGTACCATAGAATCCCCAACAACTGTCCAGTTCATTGTCATCGTCACTTTCCGGCATGATGCGATACCCGAAAACTTCCCCGGTATAGTAGTTGTCAAGGGTACTGATTTCGTCTTGCAGGTATCCCTCGATCCGCTTCCTGCGTTTCGCGGTGATGTTCTTCCACCCGTATTCCCGGCGCACCTTGTCCAACGGTACCGCGATGATTCCGAAAAATCCGGAATCCCACGGGCAGCTGAACGGCGAGGTGGATATTGTAATGCCGCCATGGTCGTAGAGGTAGACCGGCAGGGCGATATATTCCTTCAGGAACGATTCCTGGAAATTTCCGATATGCCCTTCAAAAACCTTGTCGATATCGAAGTGGTCATCAAACTCCTTCTCCGGGCGGTAGCGACGATGTGCCGTATAAAGCGTACCGAGATTGTCATACGCTTCACGCGGGCTTCGGGCGTCATCATCATAATAGATGTTGATGCGATACCCGTTATATTTGATTTGATTATATAGATTCATTTGCCTGGGTATTATGTTTTGTTACAAAGTCTTACAAATTGTTCCGTAATCTCGTCCCGCTCGAACTCGTCGCAGTTCAGGTCGAAGAATATACCCGAAGCCGCGAGCATGTCACGGGCTTCTCCGTAGGTAAGGTCGTTCCTGTGCCTGTATCTGTCCACCATATCCCGATGTTCGGCTTCCGCCCGGTCGTGCAGCCTCATTTTATACTGCCTGTACCATGCGGGGAACTGTTCCTTGGAAACCATATGTTCCAGCTGCAAGTCCCGGTATCTTCCCGGTGCCAGCAGGATGTGGCTGTCAATGTAGGACTTCGCCTCGGCTATGATTCCCTCCCTGGTGAAGGGACGGTGGGAGCGTGCCGTGAAATGCACCCATCCACCATGCAACGGGTGTTCGATTTCAATCTGCACACCCTGCCTCCTGACATGTACCACGATATAGGCGGTCTGGCCGGGGAACATATCGTCCTTGAGGCTCACTTCCCGGCAGGCCGGCGGGTCAACATGGATGTAGTGGTCCTGCCTTGCGCCCTCGAGGAACCTTTCAAGCTGCCGCATCGACTGGCAGTAGATGAATGTCCCCACGCGGCACTGGCCTCGGCGGATGTCGCCGTAATAGTACTTTCTTGCCCTTGCTCCGGTAATGCGGGACTCGTCCGATGCCTCGAAATAGCTCCGGTAGGTATCGTCCGTACGGCAGAAATCATATATTTCCTGAAAAGTCCTTGTTTTCATTTGTTACTCCTTTTTATGTATTGTCTTCTTCCGGCGGGGGAAATTCCCCCGTCCTGTAAAATATCTCTCCGAGACGGTCAGCCTGTTCCGCCAGACCTCTCTTCCGGACAGCCGACACGGCATCGCATGCGGCCTTTTCGTACATGCCCAGCAGTACCGCCTCGGGCAGGCGTTTCGTCCGCCACACCTCCTGTGCGGTGGCGAGCATCTCCACCTCGCAGCCCAGATGGGCGGCTGTGAGGATAATGACGGCATTGCCGATAAAGTTCGGTATGCGTTCTTCCTGTTGTTCTCCTTTCATTGTTCCGTGCCTTTAATCCGTTTCGAACTCGTCTTCATAGACCTCGATCTCCTTCCCGCTCTCGCAGATGCGTACCAGCCAGGTGTATTGGAGCCGTTCCAGCAGCTCTATACGGCGATAGCCCTTGTAGGGCACTTTCAGCGTTGCAATGTCTCCCGGTTTCATGTCAGGCGGGTATTTCAAACTGGACATGGAAATGGAATTCGCTTATCAGGCTGCAGATCTGCGGTACTGATTTAGGATCCTCCCCGTAAGGGTAGAAGATGGTCCGGCAACGTGTCAGGCATCGGATACCCTGTTTTCGTAACCGGTACAGCAGGTAGGCCCTGCGTCGTAGTTGTTTCTTGCTCATCGTATAAAGGATTATGTCGTTTTGATTAGAATAGCGGTGTGGTCGTCAAACAGGGGCATCTCTTTACGTTTTCGATGTAATGCCTCCATTGAAAGATGCTCATCTTGTGTTAACAGGGATGAGCATCATTTCAATGGAGGGAGTACTAATTTATTCTGACCCGCCACACCGTGCCGCCTACCGGGCGGATGGAGATGACGGCCTATTTCTTACGCCATGCCGCCATCTTCTTTTTGATGTTGATATTGTTGTCCGCCAGCATTTTTTTCAGGACTGCCAGCAACCGCCAGCCTTCTCCGTTTTTATACTCTTCCGCCTTGGCTGACAGGAACGCCAGTGACTGGTACTTGTCCAGACGCCGACCCCGGTCATTGACAGCCGTGCAACCGTGGAAACGAATCAGGTTCTGCATGGTAAAGAACGCCCCGGCTCCCTTATAGGCATCCATCCATGCCTTGCTTTGAGGAGTGCCCCATGGCAGCCGGATACGACGGTCATTGAACTGTCTGACCGCGTTGTAAAGCTGTGTGGCGTCCAACGCGTGCCTGATGTGGGTTATCGCGATGGAAAGCGGGTAGTACAGTTTGGATTGCAGGTCCTCCACGAAAATATTACGGCCGTGTATACGCTTGTAGGGAACTCCCTTGCATTTTCTTGTTTCCAGGTTGCCCACGTGTTTTTTCAGCGCGTTGACATAGTCGCTCGCGATGGCCAAAACCACATCACGGTTGAACCAGCGGTTTCTCTCGGCAAAACCCGTGATGTCCTTGTGTTCCATCTTCATCTGGGCGTGCAGCTCGTTCAAGAGCATTTTCCACTGGTAATCATAGCCTTTCCGGTGAATCATCTCGGTCACCCCTGCCGGCTCTTTTTCACGGTAATGCGTGTATGACATCATATGGAACATTTGTGCCATGACCCACCGGCGGAAGAGTCGGTTGTTGGGAACGGTACCCTGTGCCATGATGCTGCCGAATATCGGGTCGTTGTCATCCAGGATGGTAAGTTTCCCGTCTTTGTTGGAGGCGATATACTCGCCGCCCTCGGCTCCCTGCATGGCGAACAGGCAGCTCACGTCCACACCGGCACCGCGGAGTGCCTCGATACGCTCCCGCGCCCCTTTGGGAAGTCCGGCGGGAGAATTATGGCCGGCCACCACCGGATAGACGGTGCCCAAATCCGAATTCTTGCCGATAACGGTGCCCGTGGCGGCAAATTCCTTGTCCGCGATGGCGAATTCCGTGCCGCATCCGGGGCACAGGACTTTTGTTTCTTGTTTCTTTCTGCTCATTGTGAATTTGTTAATAGTTGATTACTTCCGGGTTCCACCCATTTTCTGAGTATCACCAGGTCCTTGTCTTTTTCGCTTTGCCAGAACCATTTGCCCATCGTTTCGGGATTCCATGTGAACCCGCCTATAATCCGGCAGAGGATATAGAATTCCAGCTCGAATTGCGCGGTATCCCGGTGTTGCCCGTACAGCATGTCCCCGTCCTCGAGGTCACTTTCGGGCAATGCCATGAAATACCGGCGGGACTTGCTCTGGCTGCGCTCCGATGGTATCGAATGTTTATAGCGGCGGTACAGCTCCTCCACATCCGTGAAAAAATCCCCGCAGCCGTACTCCGGCAACCACGGAGCGCCATCATACCTGCCGTTCCGTATCATGTGTCTCCCGTTTACTTTTAAACTTCTGGACTGGAAATCAATCCGGAAATTTGCGCCGTTCTCTATGGCGGTGACGGTTTCTCGGTAAATATCTTCCATTTTCTCACCTGTTTACAATAAATGGCACTCAAACCCCTGGCGCGTATCTTTATAGTCCTGATAAATACAGTAGGACTTCGGTCCTGAACCAGGTAGTTGCCTGGCTCAGGACCAAGCTTGAATACTGTATCTTGAATTTGGGTCCCTCGTGCATATGCGGTCGCGCTACCTTCTGTTCAGGGGACTCATCCGGACGGCACATCCCTTTAAAAACCTGATACGGGCCGCGAGTACAGCTGGAACCTGTGTCATCTGTCGTGTTAGCAGGAGATGACACAGGCTCCAGCCGTGTGAATTGCGGCTCTGTTGAAATCCCGGCCTTGCCCCCTTTGCCCTGTGCTGTTCTTTTTGCGGTTCCCGGAATGCCGGCACGTTCCTTTACAGGTCCGATGTCTGCTGTGGCGGAAGCCGGAATGGCGCCGTCGTATAACGTTAGGGATACGACGGCGCGAGACGGGCTTATCGGGGACAGCAGGCTGAATCCATTCCCCCGAACCGCACGTTCCCGTGCTGGAAAAGACTGAAAGTTCTCATAATACCGGCACATGGCTTTATGCTTCCGATGTATCCCGCGTATGGGTCTTCTGCGGAGTCCGAAGGCGACGGTCAGCCGCCTTCAGACTCGGAAAGAAGACGTTGGTACGCGGGATGCCCAAACCTATTCCTTGAACTTTCCCGGTGTGCTCCGGTAACGGGTGCGGGACAGACGGCACATGACTTTAATTTCCCGATACATTACAGGCGCAGCCAGAATCGAGATGGGATTAACCGGGTGTTAGACCGGTTAATCTCGATATGGATTCTGGTTATAAGCCTGTAACGTTGAATAGCCTGCCCGTCCACCCGTTCTGCCGTGTGCCCGGCGTAACTTATAGCGATGCCACCAGCGTGTTGTACACCGCCCGGCTGGTCAGAAGGGCGTTACGCATGCAGCCGACAGTCAGGTAACCCGGTATGTCCCGGTCTGTTTTATCGCGGTTGGCCTTCACGTTGCGTTCCCGTCCCCGGACGATGCAGCCATCCGGTTTGGTTCGGACATATCCCAGACCGCCGATCTTGCACCTGCCCGTCTGAACGGCTCTAAAGCAGTCCATCACGAACTTGTTCAGCTCGTTGAGGTCACTCTTCACATTACAGACCGGCAATACCTGTATCGCCCAGCTGAACTCGCCCTTGTACAGGTAACGGTTCACGGCGTCCACGGCTTTTACCAGTGTCGTGTCCCGGCAGCGGATTGTCCGCCGCTCGATCTCGTGCTGGAAGGTCTTGATGCGTGATGACGAGAGCGAGACCATGCCGCCCTTGATACTGAATCCTAAGAACTTGAACCAGACATCGGCTGCCAGGTATTCCACTTTCTTAGGATTTAGCTTCATGGATTTATCTTCCAGGCGTTTTTGGAGTGTGTCCATCGCTTTTTCATAATCCTTGCCGATAAAAAGCATATCGTCGGAATACCGGACGTAGTAGCCGTTCATTTGTGACAGTTCCCTGTCTAGGTCGTAGAGCAGTACATCCGCCAGCCAGCTAGCCACAGCACAACCCTGTTTCAAGGATTGATACTTGCTTTGCAACCGGTTATCTTCATCGAAATAGAGGTCCGAGTGGTAATATTTCCTAAGTACGTCTATCAGGGCAGACTGGCCGTGTTTGGCCTCCACCTTGTCGAACGCCTCGTCGATGAACCGTATCGGAACACTGTCGAAGTATTTGGAAAGGTCGGACTTCCAGCCCAGACAGCCGCTATTGCCGGTTTCTGTCATCCGGTGGCTGACTTCCGTAACTACCTTGCCGCACCCTATACCGGTCTGGTAGGACTTGCACGAAGAGTGCAGCATCTCCGGCATCAACTCGAAGAGCAGGTCGTTGGCGATACCCAGTACTACGCGGTCCATCGGCTCGTTTACGTACACTGTGCGGAACTCACCGTTGTCCTTGGGTATCTGCGCCGTGTGGGGAGGGGAAATCTCGTACTTTCCCCGGCGCATGGCATAGGCCATCGCCATACGGGTATGCTCGTCGGTCAGCCGAATAAGTTGGTCTTTCCTAATGTCTTTCAGCACGCCTTTCTCAATGGCCTTCGTCCACCGGCCTATGTCGAAGAACATTTGCAATATCTTGTCTTCATTCATAGCACTCAAAACTTTTTTGGGAAAGGATAAAATTCAGTATGTCCATGCCGGATTCTACGTCACATTCCTGCTCGTACTCCTCGCCCGTGTAGTAACTGTAACCCATGATGAAGATTTTCCCGTCTTTCCGGAGCGACGCGTTCGTGATGACCAGTTCCACGGGGTCACGGTCCACAACATGGAGATAGGTCGAGGATTGTTCACCGTTGTCATCAAGGCTGCCGCCACACTCGGAAAGCAGCTCCACGGACAGGGCGTAACATTTTTCATTCAGGGCTTTCTCCGCCACGTGATGGTTGTTCATCTCTTCCGTAAGTGTTCGGATGCGGTCACCGCGTCTCTGCTCGGGAACCGGTTCGAAAGCGGTTTCGAACATCCAGACAGGCATCCATTTATGGAAGACGGCGGGTCCCAAGCGGCATATGTAAACTTCATCGTTCTCTTTCTCCGTCTCCGGGATATCCATTCCCGAGGCTCGTGCTGCCGCTACGCTCATGCGCTCGAAACCGCCGAGGCAGGAAGGTGCCGACTTCAAACGGTAGGGACGGATGTTTCCTACAGGGACACCCATTGACATAAGTAGCATCCCCTTAAAAGTGTCGGTAACGGGAGTGGTTTGCTGTTTGTTCATTCTTTTATTCATTTTCTGGTCTTTGTACATACATTATGATTTCTCACGCATCCTCCGCAAGGGCCACAAGCCGCTCTTCCGGCAGCAGGAACTCCTCGTCCGTGAAGTAATAGCAGATTTTCCGGTCCACGGCCTCCGCCTCGTCCGATATGGGTGCGCCGTCTTTGCCGACCAGCACGTCTTGCAGACCCGTTACAGAGACCAAGGTTTTGTATTCCCCGCCCGTTCCACGGAACAGCGTCAGTTCCCTGACAAAATATTCCCTGTCATTCCATGTGATAATCTCAAACATTTCCTCCACTTCCGGGAACAGCCGGCACAGGACCGGAAACAGTTTGCAGGCATCGCTCCGGAGCATCAGGAAGACACATTCCATCAGGCATAGTCCGGCATCTTTGAGCATGGGCAGCAATACGTCCGTGCCTGCTCCGTTTGCCTCTGCCACTATCAGGGCTTTCCAGTATCCTTCCTGGAATGAGTCCGTCCAAGGGATGAGTTCGGCTGCCCTGACGGAATAGGAAACCGCGATTTCTTCCGGATTGTCCTCGTCCGTGGAAATCAGTCCTATTTTCGTGTCATCTTCGACAGGCTCCTTTACCGGCAGGCAGACTTTCATTTTCCGGAACGTGTCCGTGTCCTCGTCCGCCCAGTTGACAAAGCCGCCGAATCTTATAAAATCATATCTGCTCATTTGTCATTATTGTTTATTGTTATTTACCTTACAATTCTTCCGGTTCTCCATCGTTGATACTCCGGTAGAAACGGTCTCCGTCCGCCCACTTCTTGGCGGTGATAGCCAGCTCGAACGCTTCCTCTATGGAAAGGCCGTCGGCGGGAAGGGCATCAAGGAGTTCTCCCATGCATACGTCATTCTCGCGATACTCTTTCTGCACCTTTCCGAGTGTCATTCTGCCCTTGTCCGTCTTTTTACGCCACAAAAGCATCTGTTGTATCCAATTTTTCATGCGATTCTTTTATTAAAGGAAATCCTTGGCATAACTGCGGGCTTCATTGAAAGTGTTGAAGCCGATTCCACTCATGCAAGAGATTGCCCAGTATCTTAATTTCCTGCTTTCGGCACGGGCAAGATAGATTTGCCCGATACAAATCCCGTCTTTGAGAATGTCATGCCGCTTGTCTTTTGTAATCCGTACCATGTTCCGACATTCACTTGTCCATTTTCCAAAATCCGTAATCGGACCCGTCACCGAGATGAGCACCGAAATAGTACCCCTCCGGTGAGTAACTATCGAGCGTGTCGAACAGCGATTCCAGCAATCCCGCCGCGTCATCGCTGTTCCACCAGTCTGCTTCTTTGTCCTCCATGGCATGGGCGGGGATGGCATTCATCACCTGCACGTATTCCGGTGTGTCACGGATAACGTCCAAGAACGCCGGAATCAGGTCCTGCGTGCGCATCGTGCCGTGGGAGATACTCTCTCCCGGCACGGCATGGAGGCGGTTTTGTGTCCTCTCGTCTATGAACATGGCATTTAGATAAAGGGCAGACGGGTATCTTCCAGCATGGAGGCCAGCATTTGACACATCTCGTATGAAGCACGGTTGCGGTCGTCAATGCAGCGTGAATCACGCCCTGCCATAGCGGTAATGGAAGCCTTTACCGTTCTGAAGAATGTCTGTTCCAGTGTCTTGTGGAAATAAGGAAGAGCCTGGGCGAAACGTTCGGACTTGAATCCCAAATCGTTCATGGCGTATTCCAGCTGTTTGGCCGCCTTGTACTCGCGGCTGTTCTCCAGGCTTTCCGGAATATCACCGAACTGTGCGGTCCGGAGCTGGCGTTCCAGTTCGATGACGGCCACCGAAAGCAACAGCTTGATGGCTTCCGGGTTGCCGATACCGTGTTTCTGCCCGTCAGCGGTATGGAACTCGATCAGGTTTACACTGTTATTCTCTTGTAATTCTTTGTAGCATGCGAGGGTCTTGCTGAGCGCTTTTGCTTTCTCTTTATCCATAATTTTATCTGATTTGATTGTTATTGCACACAAGTACGTCCCCAACGATGAAGTCTTTCGACGCCGGGTGATGAGCACGGAATATCCTGCTCGCTTCAAGATTGAGGGACAGAGGGATAAGTTTGCCTTCCTCGTTGACGACCATTGTCGTGCTCCCGTCCAGTTCCACCAGTTCGATGTAGCCGCCGACAATCGCCTGCATCTCCTCCAGCGTGAAGTCTGAGCCATTGGCTGGCTGCACGGGTTGGCGTGTTCCGTCCGTTTTGATGATTTCTGTCATAGTTGCTTTGAAATTTTAAGATTCATGACTCGCCAGTATATCCAAAATCTGTTGCAAAGGGAATTTTTCAGTCCAGAATCGCTCGTCGGTATGTTTGCCGTACGCCCGGTATCTGGCTTCCCCGTTTGCAAATACCGCCAAGATATGGCTGACCAGCACATTGTCCGGCGGAACCAACCTTTCCAGTTCCGTTTCGGTCAGTTCCACGAAGCACCAGTTATTGTCTTCCGGCAAGTCCTCGCTGCCCAGTATCCCGTCCTCGTCCGGCTGGTAAAAACCAACCGATATGTCATAAAAGTTCAAAGACTGGAAACTGATGTCATCCTTGAATGGCTTGACGGCTTCCAGCCTGCCGGACTGTGTCTGTCTCCACTCTTTTGACAGGTACACGATTGCAAAGTCGCAGCAATCCCATGCACTGTCAGTTCCTGCCTTGAGCAGGAGGTATGGGGTAGGTTCATTTGAGATTTTCATCGTATTTCCCTCCTTTTATGCCACGCGTGATACCGTTTCACGGTGCGTAGCTGGTTAATGATATGGCCAAAAAGCTCGCGTGAATAGATGCGGTAATGGAACACAGCCGAATACTCGCATACATTGCCGTGAAAGTCCACGTGGGAGCGGTCATCCGCAAAGTCGAACAAGTCGCCCTGGATTTCCAGCGTGTATTTGTTCTTCCGTAGCCAGTCAAAAAACTCGAAGATGTCCTTCTTTTGGGAGTAGAAAGTGCAGTATTCGTAGCGGTTTCCGCGCAGGTTCCTCAGCAATGCCGCCATCTCGTTCCGTTCCCGGCGGTCGCCAAATTCGGATCCCGTCCGAGTGGCGAGGTTCTTCAGGAAATATATTTTACCTCCATACTCGAAATAGTACGGTATGTAGGTGACCGTCTTTTTGTACCAATTGACATATTTGACAAAGGAAGCCTTCTTGACGATGGCGGGATGCAGGTTTACTTTCTCCATGTGTTCCCGAATCTGGCGGTAGATTTCCGCATTGGAAAGACGTATGGGACGTTCCGCCCGGAAATACCTGCCGTCCGACTCGAAACAGAGCGCGTACAGGTTTCGGTAATACGGTTCCCCGACAAAGAACCAGTCGCTCTGCATGCGGGCCGGAGGCAGGCATTCCAGCAGTTCGTAATAACGTTCCTCCGTAATTTCATGGAAGGGCTTGCAAAGTGCCCGGGTATAACGCTTCACAAGCAGTGTCATGCGTACCGGTGATACAGCGACCAGGTACGGGTTCTTCTCCCTTTCGCGCAGTGCTTCCAGCGTCTCGCCGCCGTAGTCGCTGTGCATGTCATCCGACATCGACGTGAGGCATGTCCCGTCGAAATAACGTGAATCGATGATGTATCTCATGGGCACTGGATTAAATGGTTATTTTCAACACCTGACCGGCGGCATATTCGGCATTGCGGGTGAGCTGGCGCTGCCATGCCTGGTTGCGTGGCGCCCACTTGAAAGCGTTACGCTTCAAGGTCGTACGCATATCGGTATCGGGTATTTTGTCGAAGAGGATTTGCAGGCGGTCTTCTTCGAAGTTGTAGACCACCTTGCCGCCATCGAACGGAATCTCACGATTTTCACGGCTTGCCCGTTCCTGCTGCTTTTCCCGCACCTTGCGGACGAGTTCGGGATACTTGAAGATTGAATGGCGTGCCGTGACGACAGGTTTCTTGACTTTGTCGTTCCACTCTCGCAGACGAGCGACGGCACGGTCGATGATTTCCACGTTGCCATGGTTGACATAGGTGGAGAGTCGCCCGGCGAGGTTGCTGACGAAGAGAGCCCGGCTATAGCCTCGTGCCGTACCCGTATCGATACCGTGAATGGTCGAGGCGGCATCGTCGATAAAGGCTTTGACCTTCTGCCACTCCTCCTCGAGACGCTGTTCTTCGGGCTTGGCCGCTTCGGTAGCCTTGCGAATCGCTTCGAGTGCACGTTCTCGCCATTCCCGGAACGCCGTGACGCTCTTGGCGTGGCTGTTGCAGGCCTTTTCGTTGCGGCCCGTGTTGAAGCGTGCAGGTCCCGTAATCATCGCGCTGGCACAACGGCTGTTGGCGGCGATCATGGCAGAGAAATAGCGTTTGTAGTTTTCCATGTAACGTTCCCGCTGCTGCTCGGGCATCGACTGCAAATCCTCGTGCAGTTCCTTTTCGTGCGAGGCGATGTCTGACTCACCCCGCTCGTCGGGTGAGAAGGAGGTGAGGTTGTAGGAGCTGCACGCCTGCTTGAAATATTCTTCCAGATAGCCCGGGTGCGCCACTTCCACAACTTCCCAGTCCTTGAAGTCCGCCGGGGCGAGGATTTCTTCCTTGCCCGGATTCCCTACAAGATGGGAATAGCTGCAATACCCGTGTCTCTTTCCCCTGAAAAGAAACGCTACCGGTTCGCTTTCCGGGGCATCCACACGCCGCACCATGGTCACACGATGGGCATTTTCCTTTGTCAATAATGTTGTTTCCATACCTTTCTTCTTGATTTCGTTATTTGATTGTTTCCGATTTTTATTGTTGCTTCATCCGGGCGGCATGGTCCATTACAGAGGCGAACCCCACCTCGATACCTATCTGGTATCCGCCCTTGATAGTCGATTCCAGCTCCGCCTCGCTTTCGATCAGGGATTCCGAATCATCGGCATAAAGCCTGTACAGGGAGAATACGTCTGCCTCCCATAGCTTCCGGGCATTTTCCGCCGATACAAGCAGCCACACGAAACCGTCCTCACGGGTTACCTTGACGGCGGCTTCGCTATGGCTCAGAGTCCGCCACTCCTTGATGTCCAGTGCCACCCTCCACACGATATACATCAGCGCATCGTGGCGGCTTTTAATATCAGGGGAATCGCACAGGCGGCTGGCCACATCTTTGAGTGTCCGGAAAGAGTCCGCCATGAACTGCTCCACGACATACGGCTTTTCGGCAATGGCGGAACAGGCATCGTCCGCCCTGCCTGATTCCGGAACGGTCTGAATATCCTCCTCTTCAAGGAAGATTTCACGGTGCAGGTAGTCCAAGTAGTAATATGATTTCATTCCGCTTATTCTTTGGGGGTGAAAGTGATTCTCGTGTGCCCGTCATAACCGAAGGACGGTTTCAGGCCGAAGGCTTCGGCATCACTGCTGATGCAGCAGATGTCCCAAATCTCCAACCCTCCGGCGCAGGTTATGACGGTATTGTTTTCAGATATTTGCGGCGACTTGTCTTTCAATGCAGCCCCGCCGCAGATGCCGCGTAGAATAACACCACGCTGGTGGGTAGTAAGTTCTTTCGTTTCCATAGACCTAATCTTTTGCTTTTACACCGAACATGTTCTCCATTGTACTGGCGAGGGCTTCCTTGAAACCGTCGCTTACGCCCCAGTATTCAAGTAACCCGTTGCCGATGACCTGCATCTGTTTGTCGGTGGGCATATCGCCATCATACCCGTATTCCTTGAGCAGGGCACGGCTGATGATGACACCTTTTATCTCGTTGATTCTATGTTCCTCTCCCATAGCCGTTAATACATCTTTACCCGCAGACCAGATATCTGCTTTCTCGTTATTTCTGTCATTTTCTTTATCCGTTTATAAAAGCATAGGGGCATTCCGCCCCCATAGTTGTTATTAATTCATATTATTTTGCATGATTTTTTCCGGAACACCTATCCGGCATAGATGTACTTGAGCTTGGGCACTCCGTTCTGGAGCACGGTGAAGGCGTTTTCTTCCACCTGCACGTCCTTTGCCTTTGGCCACCATAGCCACGAGAGTTTCCCGTCGGGTTTGAGGAATGCCACGGCATTACCCTGCACTTTCCCGACCTCACGCACGCCGAGGTCTTTTCCGCCCTCGAACAGCCGGACGCACCGCCACTTCGAGCCAAGCGTCATTTTCCGTTTCACGTCTGCTAATGTTTTCATACTCATTGCGTTTTTATTATTGCATATAAATTCTGCATTTCCGGTTGCACCGTCTCAGGCTGTCCGCCGAGAGCGGATAACTGCGGTTCAAATGGTCGGGAAACCCTTCTCGGAACATCAGCTCCGCCGTAGCGTACTCCTTGCACCATTTCCGCCGACGTCTCCCACGGGCAGGTCTCGTTTCCGGCATCCGCCTTTTCGGAGATTTCGGCACACGCCATTTCCCACCGACAAACACCGCTTCATATTCCCGTTGTAACACGCCGCTGCAATACGCCGCCACGCTGACAGCGGGCACACTTCCGAGCTGTCCCGTCGCGGCAAGGCTGTCAAGCGTATCGGTGGCAGCCTTGAAACTGGCAAAGCACCCGTAACTGCGGGTGCGCTTTGCGTCAAACACTTCTATCATATTTATTCGTTTTATTATTGGCACATCCGTTCTCCGCTTCCCCGCACAGGATAACAGCGGAAGCACGGCAGGCGGTTCCGCAGAACGCCAGACCGTGCTTAACCGTGTTATATACAAGGTAGGCACAACGCCTCACGGCGCAAGGAAGTCATATCGGAGGGAATTTTAGAAAAGTGCGGGCATTTCAGGGTGCAATCCTGACACAGTGTATATCAATGCCCGAAAAAGCGCGCACGCCCCGCAGTTTCCGCAGCACGTGTGCGCGTCATGTCACTCGCCATCGTCCCCGCTGTCAATTCCTGCGGTGATGTTGCATATCTCCTGCAATGCCGATTCTATCTGCACAAGGTCGTCGATGTCGAACTTCACGGCATCGCAGTCCTTCTCCCACACTTGGCGGGCTATGAAGACGGCATCATGCAGCGACCGCTCGGACTCTTCCAGAGCGGTCTTCAGGTCGTCCACGGTGTACTCCCCGTCCTGCGGCGGAGGTACAGTCCCGGCACCGTTTTTTGCCGGGAAATTCTTTTCGCCTATCACGTTACAGTTGCTTTCGCCCGAAATGAAAAGCGCGTATCCGTGGCATACGTCACAAGAACACGCGCTTACGACGGCAGATACGAAAAGGGCAGGCAGTCCCACACGTTCAGCGGGCTGCCTGCCGTCCTTTTGCCTTTTTCGGGCAGGTTTCAGTTACTCCGTTGCCCTTATGCCGCCTTTTTGCTTTCGTCGGCAACCGTTCCGGCAGGCTGTTCCGCCACCTTTTCAGCCTTGCCGGTCTTGGTCGTTTTCTCGGTTGGCTTTTCGAGGCTGGCGAGGTTCGGGGCGAAATTCATGGCGTTGCGGATAGCCTTTGCAGCGGCATGGATTGTCTTTTGGAAATCACGGTTTGACTTCTCGAGGTCTACTTTGGTCGGCACAAGACCGATACGCGCCCAAACGCTGTCGGTAAGGTCGTACTTCTTGATACGATTTCCCGACTTCTCGCAGATGATGATTTCCGCAGGGGTTGTGGCACGGAATTTCGAGCGTATGCCGTCGGCATCGGCACGCAGTTTCTTTTCCTCCGCAATGGTGTGCCACATAGTTGCGACCATGTTTTTAATCACACGGAAAATCTCGTTGTCCGACTTGTCGGCAGGCTCAAAGTCCGCACCGAAAAAGTGCTGTGCCGTCTGCACGAGTTCACCGTCCTTGTTGGTAGAGTTGTAAACCAACATGATACCTGCAAACGAACCGATGTTTGCATACTGTTCCTTGTTCAATTTAGAAGTTGCCATAATGATAAAATTTTAGAAACACTGCGCAAAATCACGCATTGCGGGCACTCGGGGAGTCGAACCCCGAACTCTGCACCATAGCGCAAAGTGTGGCATTTCCTGCCACGCGCCCAAAAATTTGCCGTGCATTTCACCCTGCACGGCAAAATTTTTCGTAACTTTGTCGCACTTAAAACGTACCCCATAGCAGAGCTATCCAAATGAGCGCATTTTCGGCATATCGTATCTTTGCACGAGTTCTACTCATCGTGTCGTGGCTCTGCGCTGCTTTACTCCAATTTCGGCAAGACGCTTCTCTGGCACGTTCCGGATCTTTTCCAATCCGGCAGCTAACAGTAAGGCGGTGGGCGGCTGGTGATTATGGGCATAACATTGGCAATGCTCTTTTCTCAAGCTCCGTGCGGACTGTTTTTCCGCTACCGTGCATTTTATCTCCGTGCGCACAAGGGCGCAATTATGGCATTATTCTTGCACGTCCTTTTCAGTGGCGGTATTCTCAATACTCCCAGCGACTTGCAAAAGTCTTGACGTATTTCCGGCACTCGGAATAAATACGATTTATCCCGTTCCATAAATTTCCCTACTTTCGTAGGTTGGCAATACTGGTATTATTGCCCCGTGCGAAGCGTGGTTATTTAACGCACTCTTTAAGCGTACCTAAACGCACACGGTGTTGTTTCGGGTGTTACCCTTTGACGGCTCAACAACTCACTTTCGTGTAAACGCCGTTTTTGTTTCTCGCTCTCGGCGGTCTTTGCTTTTCTGTTTTTTAATTCTGTTTTTTACTATCTATTTTTTTATTCGTTTTTCTCCGTACTTGTTTGCCGTTTGTTTGGCTTTCGAGTACATGACTATTATAAAACCGTTTTTCAGAACTGCAAAACTTTTTGAGAAAAAAATTTGGAACGTTCCAAAAACAGCCTTTTTGCGAATATGGAACGCACGCGCGCGAAGTGAATTTGTAAATAGTTGAATATCAATAAAATAGAAAAAATGATTTTCTTTGAAAAAAATTTTTCCTTTGCAAAAATCAAAAAAGCCCCGTTTCAACGTATGTATAAAATCAAAATCAGTTTTGTCTATTGATTATCAGATTATTAGCTGCTTAAAATGGATAAAATAGGACTGAAAAGATTTTTTTACTTTCAATTTGTAAGCAAAGATAATGTAAAAGACGTTTTTAGGCTTACTTTATACAAAAGTAAACCTAATAAATTATTGATATTCAATGGTGTAATAAAAATAAAAAGATTAGGGAGGGTGTACCCTCGGGTGCGGATTCGGTCTCTGTCCTCGGGCCGTTTTTTCAAGTCCGGTTTTCCAAAATGGCTCAAAATGCGGCTTTCGGATTGAAACTGTAAGCAGGTATCAAAAAATATACAGTAAAGTACTTGTATTTATCATGGTTGCTTAAGGTGCTGGTGTTCACCATGTCCCATATTTTTGAAATATTCTCATTTGTGGATGCCTGTCCTTTCAATTTTCACGGGTGTACAGACTTTCTGCACGATTTCCGGGTTCCGGCTTGAAGTTGTTTTTTAGATACGCTGAAAACGCATCAAAAAATATATAGAGACACGTCGGTATATTGACTGTTCTTAACCGGATTGGACGACGGAAAAGGAGGATGTGTATTCCTGTCATTCAGTATGTTCGGATATGCTTTTCACAATCGGACAATCTTGTAATGTTTTGTTCCTTAATCATATAGAATATACAGAACGAAGCTATCCACATGGATTCCGACTTATTTGTACGGTTTTTGTGACTTTATACAGGAAACCGTGGAAATGCAGAAGAAATGGGGTTCAGTCACCTGCCTTTTTGGTGAATTATACGTATATTTGCCGTATTGTATCCACTTATGTATGAAGTATGGCATTTTGCTGTTACAGGAAATATCTGGATAAAGAATCGAAAGAATGGAATCATATCATAAGAAGAAAATCGGGAGTATTCCGAAAGACAGCACGGGTGGGTCGTCCATTCGCAAGGGAATGGTCGTCTTCAACGGTGGGACATCGGAAACCGGACTTGTGGGAGATGTCACGGGTAATTGCGTGTCGGTTCCGGTAAGGATGACTGCGGGCAGAGAACTCGTTACCGATGACGCGGTCATGTTTCTGAATGATTGCCGGGAAGCGAGCGCAGAGCAAAAGATTGCCCTCCAACGCCTGCTGAACGAAGGCCATCTTGCATGGGACAAGCGCCGGGGTGTATGTTCGGAATCTCTCTATGCTCCCAAAGACGGACAGTTGGTAAAACTCAGTATCCTGGATGAGCATGTAATACTGGGGGCTTTCAAGGAAATCGACGCAAAAGGACGTGTTGTGCTGTATTGCCTGCTGGACGAAGACGGGAGCCTGCGCTATTCCCTGCATGAAACAGTCGGGTACGCGGTGAATCTCCAGATACTGCCTATCGGAACCAGTGGCCGTAGCAGGCTTTCCGATGCTCTACGCCAGAAAGGGCTTGCATGGAACGGACGGCTGAAGGAACTCGAACGGCTGGCAACACGTGTCAGACGCGGTGACAAGTACTATTACCTGAATGACATACTGGAAATCCGTGAATGCAGGGACAACAACAGGCCGGCGGACAGGAAACGGTTGGAATGCGGGAACTATTTCATGGAGCGGAGGGATGCCGAACTGGTACGTGACTGCGTGCGCTCTGTCGTAAGGCTGAACCGCGACAAGGATGCCAGACGGTAAGAGGGTGACGGTATAAGGTATTCGTTCTGTTTCTCTCTCTTGTATCTGGGGAGGAAGTGGTCCTTTAATCCTCATCTTATCCGTTTTCAACACTTTCCGATTCAAAAAAACAAAAAAACAGACGGCGTGCCGTCTGTCATGATTTGTTTCTTTTTTGGTATCTTTTTTCTTTGCGTCAAAGAAAAAAGTACATCTTTCTTCTTGTATAATACTACTTATAGTATTGTTGCTACATTTGTAACACCCCTCCTGTCAGATACACGGTACATTTGTACCACATTGAGGGGAAAGATGTGGCGAATTTCGCGTCTTTCCACCCAAATTCCACTATCGGGAGCATGAATCGCAAGCCGATGTTGCCGCTTCGGAAAATTGCAGTCGCCTTTTGCAGGGCAGCATTGCAAGAACGAAAACGGTCTGATTTTCACGTGCAGGAAAATAACCGCAAAAAGAGATCCGATAAAACATCTATATATGAAAAATATCCCCTATATTTGCATAAAATTTACATATAACTGCGATATAATATGATTATTCAGTTCACAGTCGAAAATTTCCTTTCGTTCAAGGAGCCGGCGACCTTGTCTTTGGCTGCTTCCGCGCTGAAAGAAAAACAGACCCGGTCCGATGAGATTGTTTTTGAGCTTGAAGGTACGAACCTCTCTTTGCTGAAGAGTGCGGTCATCTACGGGGCCAATGCCAGCGGGAAATCGAATCTGGTCAAAGCACTCGATTTCTTCAAATGGTTTGTCATCAATTCCTCCAAAGGCGTGCAGTCCGGCGAAAGCATACGGGTGGAAAGTTTCCGTCTCAACCGGAGGACGGAACAGGAGCCCAGTTATTTTGAGGCGGTCTTTGCCGACGAAACGGTCCAATACCGCTATGGGTTCGAAGTCGATGAAAAACGTGTACACCGGGAGTGGCTTTATCAAAAGGGCAACAAGCGCAAGGCAAAGGAGGTGGAACTGTTCCTGCGTGACGGCGATGAGTATGAACTGCATCCCAAATTTTCGGTCGGCAAAGAGGTTGTCGCCAAAAAAATGGTGCGCGACAATGCGCTGCTTCTTTCCGTGGCAGCACAGTTCAACGAAAGCGTCTCGGTGGAAATCATGGGATGGTTGGCCAACACCACGATTGTTCTTGGCAGCAGCGACGAGCGGATTTGGGAAATGGCGATAGCCCAGATCGATGATCCGTCCATGAAAAGGCGTATTGTGGAGTTTGCCCGGTTTGCAGACTTCGGAATCGACGACATACGCAAGGTTGACAATACAGTCATCAGTTCACACCAGCAATATGACGAGGAGGGCAACGCCACGAAGACGGTCACTTTCCCGTTCCGCGTAAACGAATCGGAGGGTACGATCAAATACTTCTCGCTGGCTTATCCTATAATCGACGCGTTGGATCATGGCAAAAGGCTGGTTGTCGACGAGTTCGACTCGAAAATGCACCCTCTGTTGACAAGTCGCATCATCGGGCTGTTCAATTCCAGAGTGACAAATCCCAGGAATGCACAGTTGATTTTCACGACACATGACACCAACCTGCTTAATGCAAGCCTGTTCCGCAGGGATCAGATCTGGTTTACACAGAAAGATTCGTTTGGAGCCTCGGAACTCTATTCGTTGGCGGAATACAAGGTTCGCAACAGTGCACCTTTCGAAAAGGAGTACCTGATGGGGAAATATGGCGGTATCCCTGTCATCGGCCAGTTTGAACGGTTATTTGACCTGAGGGAGGAAGAATATGGCAGCACGGACGAACAAGCGTGATCCACGCGCGGCACGGACACTCAGGCGTATCAGTTTTGTCCGTGAGGTCAAACAATCCTTCCTGATCATCTGCGAGGGGGTAAATACGGAACCGGATTATTTCAATGCATTTCGCCTGACTTCCGCCAATATTAAAGCGGTAGGCCAGGGACTCAATACGGTAGGTCTTGTCCAAAAGGCTTTACGGATGAAAGAAGAAGAGCGGAAGAAAGGACGCGAGTATGACCAGTGCTGGGTGGTATTTGACAAGGATGACTTTCCCGATCGGGATTTCAACCGGGCTATCGGTATGGCGGAAGCCGGTGGCATGAGGGTGGCATACAGCAACCAGGCTTTCGAGTATTGGTTCTTGCTGCACTATAACCTGGTACAAGGCCCGATGCACAGAAATCAATATGAAACAAAGCTATCCGGCTTGTTGGGCTTCTCCTACAACAAGGAAGCCGGTACAGGCGGTCGTGTTTTCAGGGAGCTGGGCGGTAAACAGGCTCAGGCCATCACGAACGCAAAAGCCGTATTGCGCCGAATGGAGGGAATACCGCCGGCACAGGCGGAATCTTCGACAACGGTGCATCTTCTTGTGGAAGAACTGAATAAGTATATTTAGCATATTCTGTCGTTTGCCCGGATAATATTGTACCCGGCTACCACCTCCTTCCGGTTTTATCGGATTTTATGTCGCAAAAACACAAAAACAGACGGCAAATCACAACGATGCCGTCTGTTTTTATTCATTTACGTTCCGTGGACAGATACGCTCAAACTTTTCGGTGTCTCTCTTTCCATTGGCTGACCTCTTCGTCAGAGACGGATGCCACGGTCCTTTTTTCCACATCGAACATCCGATGACAGAATGCCCTGATAGAAAAAGGATTTCCAAGTTCCGCCAATATCCCTACAAGCCGGTTGTAGGAATCCATGTGCCACAGGTAATCGTACATCCCGCTGACCGGCACCCGTTCAAGCAATCCCATACGCGTTGTCTTTTCCACGCACTTGTCGAAAATCCGCGAACCCATCTCCATGTTCTCCATGTAGTACCGCTTGCTGCGCAAGGTGTCGTAACCTTTTTCACGCAGGCGTGTACGGTCTGCCATGTACAGCATGAAGATGACCTCTTCCGGGGTGAACGCGCCGACCAGCCCGGTGAAGCATTTCATAAACGGTATCACGTGTTGCCTTTTGTCGTCATTCCCTTTCATGTCCGTTTTCGCGTTCGTTCGTCCGTAATGTTTCCGCTTCCCCGTCATCCTTAATCGACGGATTGACATAGAACTGGCATATCCTGCCGTTTATCATCGGTTTATACACGGCGTATCCCAGTTTTTTGGCGTAACGCCCCACGGATACGCGGTTGGCGAACTTGCCGGTATGTTCCGTCAGGTGTTCCGACATCTCCCCGACGGTCATTCTGCTTTTCAGTTTCATATCATTCGCGTTTAAATGTTTTCCTGATAAAGGATAGCCGTGACTAATACGAACTGTTTGCAAATGGTATGAATTAATAAGAGGCGGTTCCATGAAATCGGCAAAGGAGGAATCAACCGGTTATACTGATACTTCATTCATGAAACCGTCCCTCATCTATTTTCCCATTATCCGGACAATCTCCCGTATCGTGTCGAAGTTCCGCTCGTCCAGCCATTCTTTGGCCACGTTCCACGAGAGCGACATTCCGAACTTCAGGTTCTCCATGGTGATGGTATGGTGCGACAACCTGCCTTCAGTGGGCTTGAGCCCTGCCGCATGCAGTTCACACAGTCCGTCCTGAAAGAATGTGCACCCGCCTGCTTCCTGTTTCGTCTGTACCATCGGCACGATATACGGGATTTTTCCCAACAGCAGGCCTACCGCCCACCGAGTGGGTGCAAGACGCTCCCTGTATCCGGCTTTCAGCAACCGGAGGATGTCTTCCGGCGTACCGAGGCACGGTATCCGGCATTGCTGCCTGCACAGACGGCAACGGCACTCTACCGGCCGTCTTCCTGTCTTGCGGATGATCCGCTGTAATGCCGTTTCCATCGCTATGCACCCGGTGGGCAGTATTCAGGGTTCCTCTTGCGCCACAGTTCTATGATACACTCCCGTCCGGCCTGTGTCCATCGTTTGGTGGATCCGAAAGTATATACCTTGCCCCGGCTGTTCTCCCACGTGTAAGGCACATCGCATTGCCAGGCCCGGCAGGAAGGAAAGACCACCCATTGCCGCTTCTCGTACTTGCAGATGCCCTCTTCGGCAAGGAACTGGTGCAACTGTCGCGGCGATATGCCGAGTTCGTCAGCGATGCGCGTGCTCTTGAACCAGTCCCTGTTCTCGATAAACTCCTCGTAGAATACGATTTTCGGCAGGGATTCACTCACCACCTTCCGCAGTTCCAGAATCAGTCTCGTCGCCGATTCCATATCCTGCGGCATGGGACAATCCATACAGGGCAGACCGGGTGCCGCCACCCTGGGGCGTTCGCGTACGATTGTCTTCCCTCGTTTCACGGAGAGTTTGCCGATAGCCTCGCCCAACCATTCCGCCAAAGACAGGTCAGGGGCGATCCATCTGGCCAACGGTATGACAAGCGGTGATTCCAACCAGGTCGCACCGTGCCCCCGCCCCCGTGTGGTGAAGACTTGCGACTCGTATTTCCCGGTATGTCCGTTGCCGGCCATTTCCCTGCGGAGCATATCCGTGGAAGCGATGCGTAGCCATTCAGACGGGATTTTCCCGAAGTGCATCGTGATCTGCGTGGCGTTGACCATCAGCTTGTCGCCGACACGCCGGAACGTGACGGGGAACCCTTCCTCGAAGTGCATGACGATGTCGTCCTGCGGGACGGCGTGCAGCTCCCCGGCTTCCAGTTCCAGAAGCTTGTTGCCCCACACTTCCAATTCATCAAGCAGGTCACGGGGTATAATAGTCTCCTTGCGTACCAGTTGTAAAAGCCGGCGCATATCGATGGGACGGAAACCCCACTGTTCCCTGCCGTTTTTCCGGAAACTGATTTTCAATGCCGTCGGGCAAACACGGGCGATGGCGCCGTTTTCAAGCAGTTCGTCCCGCTTGAGTATATCGCATATATCCACGGCGCAGATATGGAGCTGGCCGTTATGGTTCCGGGAAACCCTTATGTTCCAGTCCCGGAACGGAACATTCCTATTTTCCCTCATAGGTATTTCCTCCTTTCTTTTGGTTATCAGACTTACGTTTGTTTTCAAGCAAGGCTCTCTTATGTGCCATCTTGCGCACCGGATAGTACGTGCGTTTCTCGCCGCAAAGGGCGTCATAATCTTTCAGCATCAGTGTGCCGAGGTCGGCCAGCTCGATTTCCACATCCGGATGCAGATGCCTGAAATAGAGTCCGCCGCTGCATACATACTTGCCCGTGCAACAGAATGAGATAGCCTGCAAGTTGCCTTTTGTCAATTCCGCCGCGCTGTGCAGCGAGCGCGTGACCGCTACAAGAACCTGTGCCCCGTTGAAGATGAGCACCATCTTGGGTCGTTTAAATGTGCTGCGTCTCATGTTGTTCTAAAATTTGCGTTAATTCCTCCTTTGTAAATCTAAGACCGGCAGCCTGTACCAGCCAAGTGTCTGAAACCGTAAATCCACCGGACAGCAGTTCGTCCACGCGCTCCAGAAGGTAGACACCGAACGCGGGATCGATGTAAACGACAAATAATAGAGCCAGACATTCATCAATTAACAGGTGTCCCGACGCCTCGTCACGGATGATCATCTTTTCCCTGTCTATTCCGTAGGCGTCTGCCAACGCCGTTGCCCAGTGATGGAAAGCGACACGGAAATCACGGACATTATGCCGGCGTGCATCTCCTTTGGCCTGGATGAAGCGTGTCGCGTCGAAATAGACCGGTCCGTCTTCCCGTAACGTTCCGAAAAGCAGATCGGGGAACTCCCTGTACCGGATTATCCGGCAGGGAATCTTTTCTTCTTTCATGTTCTCTTTTTCATTGTTCTTGGATTTGTATCTAACGTGGTGCAAAGATATATCTTTTTAATATGAAATACACTATAAATATATACATAAATTACACTTTTAATAAATTGTTAATCACTGATAATAAGATATTTACAACATAAATAAAACCGAAATATCTATATATTTAAGTTGTATATTTCGGTTTGTAAATCAAGCATTAAGAGTCCCGTTCTCCATATATTCTTTTAGCCGTAAAAACCTCTCTTGAGGATTGTCTCTACTCTTTGAACAAGAAACAAAAAAATTATGGCTACATCGGACAAATCATTTAACGGGGAACTCTTGGAGAGTATTTTTAAGACCTCCAAAAAGACAATTCAGGAGTATGTCCGCGAAATCGAGCGCAACAACCGCTACCGTTCATGCCGTCAGGATACCGGCTCGGGATATATTCTCGATGACCGCGCCCGGCTCATTGACCTGTATGAAGCCTGCCTGCAACAGGACGCTCATATACGTTCCGTTGTCGAGACACTGGAAAGCCAGATTCTCGGCGACCGCTATATGCTTGCCCGTGTAAACGAAAAGGGAAAATACATCAAGGACGTGGCGAACTCCCTGAAGATACAGGGTTCGCAGTTCGACAAGATAATCAAGGGCATAGTGGAATCCAAGCTCTACGGGTACACCCTGCTTGAAATCATGCCGCATACTGACCCCAGAACGGGCAGGCTGGCGGAAGTCAACATCATCGAACGGCGTAATGTGTTGCCGGACCAGAAAACGGTACTGAAGCGGCAGGGACTGTGGGAGCCGCATTGGGATTTACATGACCCGGCATATTACCGTTGTTATGTACTGGTAAACTCCGGCGACTTGGGACTTTTTTCCGCCACGACCCCTTTGATACTGGCCAAGAAATTCACGGTGGCCAACTATGTGAACTTTTCCCATACTTACGGACAGCCGATTATCCACGGAAAGACGGTCAGCGAGAGCAACGCCGACCGCAAGAGGCTGGCTAACGAGATAGCCAACGCGGCACAGAACAAGGTGGTGGTTACCGGCATTGAGGACGAGGTCGATATCAAGACATTCACCATGTCCAACTCGGAAAAGATATATACCGGGCTTATCGAGTTTGTGAACAAGGAAGTTGCCAACCTCGTGCTCGGCTCCGAGTCGATGGCCGGAGGGATGCAGTCGTACGTGGGTTCCACGAAAGCACACCAGGACATTTTCCGCGACCGTATCGAAGTCTACCGTCGGTATATCGAAAACGTCATGAACGAGGAGATAATCCCCCGCCTGGTGGCTATCGGGTATATCCCCGGAGGATTGGAGTTCCGGTATTCGAACCGGATAGAGATGAGCAACGAGGACCGCATCAAGCTCTATTCGCTGATCACGGACAAATATGAAGTGGCGGCCGATGAGATCGAGAAAGAGTTCGGTATCAATGTGGGCCGGCAGCTCAATGTTATCCCGGGATTAGGTTTCGGAGCCGAAGGCGGCTCATCCGGTCTCAGCCACAACGACCGGGGCATCATGTCGGACGAGGAGTATTTCCGGCGTTACGGACGCCCCCGGGGGGCGAAGGTCGGAAATTTTCTGCGGGGAGCGGAATAGAAGCCCGTCTTCCGCTCCCGGACAACGCTCCGTTCAGGGCTGTCAGGGCATCTGCAACCACGGAATCCGATACGGAAAAGGAGTATCGTGTCATTTTCGATGCATTCCGCAGGCTGATCCTCTATTGGGAGAACAGCGCGGAACGTCTCGACATTATAGAGGACATCATCACCCTGCGTGCCTCTTTCCTCATAGACCGTGCGCTGACAGGTCTGCGAATCGATATGGACCGGGCATTGGAGATACTGAAAAATCACAACTCCTTTACAACAGAGAGGGAACGGCAGCAGCGTGACATCCTGATTGCAGCTATAGACAACCTGGTGGATTTTGCCGCGGCAGAGGAGTATGCCATGCTCGGGGAACTGCCCGAGACAGCGGATGAACAGGACATGGAAGCATACGAAAAGATATGCCGCAGGTATAACCTCGTCCATGCGGAGGAAGAGAACAACCAGGTATTCTTCGCGGCCTCGATGGCCGCATGGTGGATGGCGGTGGATATGGATACCGTGCTTACCTACATGACACAAGGCGATGAACGGGTACGTGCCTGGCATCTTTCATTGGAAGGGATTTCCTTCCGCAAATCCGAGTTTCCTCCGGAGCTGATACCGCCGATCGAATGGGGATGCCGCTGCTTTCTGGTCGCGGAGGGGTTCGCCGCTGTCCGGGCGGCTTTGCCGGATAAGGGAGACTATCTGGAAAAGGTGGATCCGGTCTTCCGGGAGAGCCTGGCAACCGGCGGGCGTATCTTTTCCGATGCGCACCGCTATTTCTCCGTCCCGCTTCCGGGTTACATGAATGATATTGTGAAACGCATTAAAGGAAAGTTCGCCTATGCCCAAGATAACGCTTGATGAGTTTTGCAGCCACTGGGTAAGCAGGACCAGTACGCGCGTCATGGCCAGCCGGCTGGAGTTCAACGTATTCGACTTCGCAACTGCTGCCGGTGACTATACCAGGCAGCAGTTCGTGTCCTCATTCGCTTCGGGGGGATTCAACGGTAGCAAATGGGCGCCTCGTACCTCCAAATGGGGAAAGAGGTTCACCCATCCTCTCATGAACGATACGGGGACTCTGGCCCGGAGCATACAGTCGGAAGCCGGCCGGACAGACATAGTGGGACGGCGTTCGGACCGTACGCGCATCTTCCGGAAAGGCGCCAGGTATTGCATGTGGACTACGGAAAAGAGCTTTCCAGTCAAGGGCAAGCGGGGACGCAGCAAGGAGCGTTACGGGCATTATGCCGCCATACACAATACCGATCCGAAGTTCGGGCTGTACACGGTAAACCAGTATTCCACGCGCCGTCCCGTACACCGGCAGTTCATCGGATTCTCACCGAAGACGGACGACTATATCGCCGCCCATTTCATAGATATGATTTTTAAAGGATTTCCACACCAGCCGTTATGATAAAAGACAAACACCCAGCACCACAGCCCGCACAACCGTCGGCACCGGCGGAGAGCCTGCCTGAAGAAGTTTCCGCGAACCCTTTCGTGGAGATATACCGGGCCGTTAAGCGGGCTGTCCTGACCCTGCGGGAGAATCCGGACGACCCGTTGTCGCCGCCCCTGTTCAAAACCGTCGCTATCGACAACGGCCAGTTCGCCCGCATTGTCCGTGACGATAACACGGAGTATGAGACTGTGTTCCCTGCCGTGTTCATCCACTTTATCAACGTGAGGTACCTGGTACAGCAACAGCGTATCGGTGAGGGACGCGCCACCATGCGCGTGCGGTTTATCCTGAATACGCTCAACAATGCGGACGAAGACAAGGAATGCGAGGCGTTTCTGGTCTTCCAGCGGCTCAATGTAGCCATACAGGATGCCAAGAACCATGAGCCGGCGCTGAGCGAGCGGTGCAACCTGACCTATTTCGACATGCCGCTTTCAACCAATATGTTGCAGGCGTACTGGATAGACTACGAGGTATGGTTCAGGGAATCTTCCGCGTGGAAATACAGGGACTGGGTAAAAAGGTATGTGGTCATGCCCCCGTTCACCCAACACAGCGATGCGCCGCAACATGACAGCGGCGGACACGGCTTCCATCCGCGTCCGGAACATGACGAAGTATCTGGTTTTTCGGATACTGGATCGGAAAATTGAAATCCATGCAGGAGATTTATCCGCACTGCGTATAAACAGACATGAATCAGCAGATAATACAAGACTCATGATACATTTTCTGTACTTGCTGAATTTAGAATGTTCAGCATGCCGGTCTTGATACAAATAGTTGCAACCGGTCTGTAATTTGAACAATCTATTATACTGTAAAGATAATCGCATTTCCATAAATGGATGGATTCTCATATTTCCACTTCCATAAATAGCAGTGCAAAACCTTTTCTTTTTCCACCGCCTACTCTTGTTCAAATAACCCTTGCATATGGATATGAACACACTTCAATATGTCGTCGGAGAGGCGAAGGCAGGCCAGCCGGCTGTTATCCGTTTCTTCGGTCGCGTGACGGAAGAGACGACCTCACGTTTCAATGACGAGTTCGACTTTTTGGAAAATATCATCCGTCCCTCCTGTATCCGCGTGTTGATCAACTCGGAGGGCGGCAGTGTCCTTTACGGCATGTCCACCTATTCCACCATCGCCAATGCCACGGTGGATACGGAATGTATCATCGAAGGGGTCGCGGCATCGATGGCCTCCATCATCTGGGCGGCGGGCAAGCGTTCTCTCATGCGTGATTATGCCATACTGATGATTCATAACCCGATGTTGCCGGACGATGACGGAGGGGAACCGTCGGACATGGTAACGGCTTTTACCAAACAGATCGAGACGATTTACCGGAAACGGTTCGGCCTGAAAGCGGAGCATGTGCGGGCCATCATGGACGGACAGGCAGGAAAGGACGGGACCTATTTCGACGCACAGGCTGCCGTCAAGGCCGGCATCATACCTGCGGAGCATGTCATCCATACCTCGAAGCAGCTTTGCCGTAAAGTGCATGACGAGATAGAAGGATTGACCGATACGGCCGCCATCCAGGAACTGATGAGCCGTGTCAGCGCGGGAAATAAACCTTTCAAAGGCATTGAACCTACTCTTACAGAAACGGAAAACGATATGGCAAACGAAAACAAGACACAAGGCTTTGAGTACGGGGCGATTGCAGCCTCGCTGGGCATGAAGGACGGTGAGGTCAAGGACGTGATGGCACGTATCTCTGAACTGGCCGCGATGGAACCCAAATACAGAGAAATACAGAAATCACTGAGCGACGCGCAGACCGTCATCGCCGGAAAAGACGCCTCCATCCGGAACTTGCAGACAGACCTGGCCGCAGCGACGGCACGCCTTTCCGCCTACGAGCAGAAAGAGAAGGACGAGCAGGCTTCCCGTATCGAGACATTGGTGGAGAATGCCATTGCAGAAGGCAAGATTGACCGTGAGGCGAAAACGCAGTGGGTGGAGATGGCCGGTTCCAACTTCGAGTTGGCGGAAAGCACGCTGGCTTCCATTCCCGCGCGGGAGAAAATCTCGAAGGAAATCGCCGATGACCCTGCCAACATCCAGGCCACGGCGGAAGCGACAAAGACCGCCGAACAGCTGATGGCCGAGAAGGTGGCGGAAGTGGTCGGTGCGGATTTCAAGTTCCGAAAGCTCTGACAGACTATCCGCGGGCGTCCGCCCGATTTTAACTGACATGCCGGAGACCGCAGTGTCTCGCGCGGAAACAGCAGGTATCCGCCAGTCGGCCGAGTTTCATTCTTCAACGGAAAACTTAAAACGACAATGGCTGATACAGTAAACTTTCTTCAAAACGGGTATAGCGGCGAAGTACTTGAGGACTTGCTGACCTATACCGTGCAGGGCAATGATACAGTCCGCGAGGGACTGATTCATATCAAGACGGGCATCCAGCACCGCTATACGCTTCCTGCCATCAAGCTGGGCAACATTATCCAGGACAACGTGCCGACCCCACAACCCATCCACGGAGCCAAGGGCGATGACGGCACGAACGAGTACCAGTTCACCGAACGCCATCTTGAGCCGTCCGATTTTATGGTCTATCTCGAGTTTAACCCGAGGGACTACGAGAAGTACTGGCGTTTCGCGCAGCCGGAAGGCAATCTCGTGTTCCGCGAGCTCGACCCGAAAATCCAGGCGACGATGCTCCGTCTCCTTATGGACAAGAAAAACGAGTATATCGGAAACGCCATCTGGACTTCCGCCCGCGGAGGAGAGACGGTGGCCAAGATTACCGCACCGGAAGGCTGCACGAAAATCGGAGCCAACAAGGAGAAATATTTTGACGGGGTCATCAAACGGATCCTCGACAATGTGAACTCCTCCGATGCCGAGGTGGTTGCCGGAGGGCAGTGCATCATTTCGGGAACGACCGAGCTGACGGACGGGGCCGCGGTGGAGGCGGCGCTCTATGCGATGTGGAGGAAATGTCCGAAGCAGATCCGAAAGAAGACATCTCTGACCTTTGTGGTCGGATGGGACGCCTGGGACGCGTATGACCAATATATCTCGGACAAGCAGGTCAAGTATTCCGAGAATACCGAGGTCAACCGCTATCGCTTCAAGGGCAAGCGCATCGTCCCGGTCGTGGGAATCCCCGAACACACGATGGTGCTCGGCGAGTTCTCCACCGGCATGGACTCCAACCTGTGGATGGGGGTGGATTACGCGAACGACACGGACATCCTGAAAATCGACCGTCTGCAGGCCAACTCCGAGCTGTTCTTTTTCCAGATGCGCATGAAAATGGACGTGAACATCGTCCGCCCGGCGGAGATCGTGGTCCATACCGCCTACAAGAAGAGCGAATAACACACCTTTCTTCATTCTCAATATCCACCCGGGGAGCGGAGGCAAGGCCCCGTTCCCCATTTTCATTCTACTGTTATGGCAAAGAAAATCAACACGGAGGAAACTCCGCAGACAGACAACAATAATATTCCTGCACCGGAGGCTCAGGCGGTGCCCGTTCCGGAAACGGCATCGGAAAACCTCGGGACAGGCGGCGAGACTGAAGACAGGCTGCCGGCCAAGACCGCGGGGAAAGGGAATGCAGGGTCGGAGGAGACGACAGAGCCTCACATCCTGTCCCTGCTGAAAAAGTTCCCGGCATATCCGTCGCTGTACATCGACACGCACGGAGGAACCTATGCGCCGGACACGGCGGCCGCCATCAGGGGCAAGGCCGTACTCTACAGGAATCCTTTCTACAACGAACTTAAAAAGAAATCATAATGGCACTCGGTAATGTATTTATCAAGGATGTGGACGGCAATATTCCTTACGATACCGGCTCGTCGGGCGAGAAGGTGACGGGACTGCTGTTCGACGTGTCCCTCCAGCCGACGCTTTTCACGGAGGGGTATGGTAAAACCAATGAGACCAGGCTCAAGCCTGGCGATGTCTGCTACATCACCTCGTTCAAGTCCGCCGTGAACGACTTCGGTATCATCGAACGTGTGGAGGCAACCGACGAGGAGGAGATGAATGTCAATTTCCTGCACGGCATCCCGGCATACCATATCCGTGAATTTTTCCGCATGTCCGGCAATCCGGGCGGTTCAGGAAAACTCTACGTGATGTTCGCGGACTGTTCGGCGAACTGGGATGCGCTGGAAATCATGCAGCGTGCTGCCGGGGGTATGATCAACCAGATAGGCATATGGACGGAACAGCCGCTGTGGAAAGCGAACGGCGCATCGGAACAATACAACCTCAATCTGGTAAAGGGGCTCAACGACGTGGCCGTGGGGCTTGCGGAGCAGAACCAGCCGCTCTCGCTCATCCTTTCCGCCAATCCTTCCAATACGGGGGCGGATACGACTGAGGGGCGTCAGATTGACCTGAATAAAATACCTTCATGTATCTGTGAATCGAGCCGTATCAGCTGTATATTCGGCCAGGCGCATCACGAAAAGATCTCCACGATGCAGATGTGCAACAGGAACCATACGCCCGTGGGATTTTTGGGAGCGGTTATGGGAGCCATAGCAAAGGCCAACGTGCACGAATCCATCGCATGGGTCAAGCAGTTCAATCTCTTCGCGGACGATTTCCAGGAAATAGAGTTGGGGTTCGGGGACATCAACCTCGACGAGGCAGAGGAGAACTTCCTCAGCCTGAACCGGTACGAGTCACTCTCCCCGTCACTGCTGGACGAACTCGACGATAAGGGGTATATTTTTCCCATCAAGTATGCCGGCCGCGAGAACGGGATCTACATCTCGAAAGACCAGACATGCTCACATGGGGATTTCCGTACCATTGCCCGGAACCGCACCATCAACAAGAGCCGCCGTGCCGTGCGTGCAGCCCTGCTGCCGTATGTGAACTCACCGCTGATGGTCAATCCTTCAACCGGGTTCCTCGCCCCGTCGAAGATTACAGCTTTCAAGACACTCATCGGGGATATACTGGCCAAGATGCAGGCGGCGCAGGAAATTTCAGGATACGCCGTCACTATCGACCCGAACCAGAACGTGTTGGTGGACGACACGCTGCGCATCTCCTATGTCCTTGTCCCGGTGGGCGTGGCCGTGAAGATTTATGTAGAGGAAGGACTGTCATTAACCGCAAATAAGACATAGCATATGGCAATAATCAACAATGTAGCATACTCGTGGTCGATGATAACCCTGTCATCGACCGCCCTGGGAATCGATGAAGGTTCCACGACCCTTGAAGGCGTGTCGGCCATCAAATGGTCGAAGAAGCGCAAGGTCGAAAGTAACTACGGCATGGGAGGACGGCCGGTGTCGAGGGGGTTCGGGAACATTACCTATACGGCGAGCATCACGATGGACTATGCCACGCAACAGCTGTTGCGTTCGGTGTACGGCTCGCTGCTCGAAATCGGCGAGTTCGACCTGATTATCAGCTTTGCCAACCCGATGGCCGGCGAGGACTGGACAACGACGACCGTAACGCTCAAAGGTTGCATCTTCACGGAGGATTGTCTCGAGTCACAGCAGGATGATACCAATATCACCCATGAATTCGATCTCAACCCGTTCGATATCCAAATCGGCTCGGGTGATACAATCTAAGCTGTCATGGATGTAACTTTCGAGGGGAAATCTTCTACCGGAAAGAACGAATGGCTCACGCCTCCCTGCCTGCTTCGGAGGCTGGGGCCGTTCGATTTGGATCCGTGTTCGCCCGTAAACCGCCCATGGGATACGGCGCGACATCACTATACCATTGAGGATGACGGCCTGCAACAACCCTGGTTCGGACGTGTGTTCTGCAATCCTCCCTATGACACTGCACTGATTGTCCGGTTTATCCGCAGGTGTGTCGAACACAGGAATGCCGTCGCGCTCACTTTTGCCCGCACGGACACGCGCCTGTTCCACGAACTGATATTCCCAAACGCCGATTCAATACTCTTTATCAAGGGACGGCTCAGTTTTTACCATGTTACGGGGGAACAGGGTGGTACGGCCGGAGCGCCGTCATGCCTGATCGCCTTCAACAAAGAAAATACCGCGGTTCTGGAAACATGCGGTATCGACGGGAAGTTGGTGAAGCCACGACTTCAATAGTCAACCATAAATTTGTTACATAATAACCCGTCTGTTTGCCGGATATTGACCTTGGCTGACAGACGGGATTTATGTATGGCAGACTTAAATCGAAATATGCGCTTCCTTATCGAATGACGTATGCTCGTTACTGAACACATAGCCCAACTGGTTGCATATGCACCGGGTGTTTCCGATGACCTTATTGATATTGCGGTGCGAGTGGCCATATATCCAGTATTCAATCGGGCTGTCTGCAATGAAACCGCCAAGCTCCACGGTAAATGCCCCATTGAGCGGACTGCCCTTGAACTCCGGCGCCATCAGTTCGAATGACGGTACATGATGAGTGGCGACAATGAGATGTCTGGCAGTACTTTGTTTTACGCTCTGTTCCAGAAAACGGAAACAGCGCGAATGTTCGTCATTGAACCTTGTCCAGTCCAGCGGTTCGCTGCCGTAACGCATCCTGCGGAAATCTGTGATGGCTGCCTCAGTTTCATAGGCATCCTGCAACAGGATATGTGACCACAGTGTGGTAGCGATCAATTCTATATCGTTACCCAATGGGATAACGGCATTATAGTGGCAGGTGATGTTTTCCCTGATTTTGAGCGACCAGCCGTTATACAGCTTGTCTATGTCGAACATCTTGTAAAACTCGTGGTTTCCGGGAACCACGATGACCCGGCTGTAATTTCCGGAAGCCCAGTCCCAGAACGGATGTCTGGAGTAGTTCTCATCTCCGATATATCCTATATCTCCGGCAAGGACAAGCACTTCTCCGGCAACAGCCAGCGGGTTGTGCTTCAAAAAACTGCTGTTCTCCCGAAACTCGAGATGCAGGTCGGATGCGTATTGGATTCTCATTGTTGTGTTATGAAATTGGCTTCAAGTTGTTCCAATAACTGTTCTCCGGAAATGCTTTTAAGTCCTGCCGATTTGAAAAAATCAGAGTTTGGCACTTCTTCTTTGACAGCCAGGCAAAACCTGTCAACATCTTGTTTAAGCGAATCAGGAACTTCGTAGGTGTCGGCAGGAGCAAGCATGGCAACCAGCCGGAATACATCTTTCTTGTGCTTGACGATATGTTTGCTGTCCACTTGTTCTCCATTGCTTTTCCGCTCGGTCATTTCTAAATAGGCCCTGCATTTCAGACAGATAAGACTTTCAATGTTCGCAATATGTACGCCCTCCTCCAACGTGCTGTGTTCAATGGTATAATTATAATAGTCATCATCCATCAAAATGGCTGACAGACTTGACAGGTCATCATCAACCGGAATGGGGGTAATGTGGGCATCGTCCGGGAATTTGACAACCCCGATATTTCGTGAAAAGAGTTCTATCTGATACGGGAAATCCGGATTTCCCGGTTCCTTGAACCTGTAATATTCATGCCTGCATTCCCCGTTCCCGGTTCCCTTATTCCTTTGTCTGTACCCTGCGGTTTTTACAAACTCCCAGAATTTTGCAGCAAAATCCGAAGACAGCGCCTCCACAATCAGTATAATGTCTATGTCCTTGGTCGCCCTTGGAGTTTGTGCATATATTTCTTCATGCATTTCACAGGCAGTACCACCTATGATGACATAGTTTCCTTCATATCCGGTGAAAAACTCCCTGAATTTATCAATTCCTCTTACCATATCATATTATTTATCATAGTTTCCAATTCTATTTGAATGCGTTCATCATCCATATCCTTCATGGCCAGAAATAAAGACAATTTGTCTACAATGCCGTTTTTTGAGAAAAAACATGGATTGTAACGCCATATCTCTATGCGGGTCTCGCCATATTCCTTGTCTGTCCGGATTTGCAACCGTCGAGCTTCTTCTTTTGCAATGGCATAAGTGTCATTTTTTTCCTTGTTCAGCATTGAATATTCCGACAAGGCATTTACTCCACTAATACAAAATACTTCATCAGGCAGACTATCGGTATATACAATCCGCTCGATGGGGTTCGCCAGGAACGGCAACATCCTGTCCCATAATTCACGCTTTTTGAACTGAAATATCATACTCTTTGTCTTGCCGCCGGATAAAGCGATAACTTCTTTATCTTTCAGCCATCTGACCGCCCGGTTTACATTGGCATACGACACGTTGAAAAGATCTGCAATATCATAAGTTCCTTTCCCTTCGAGAGACTTTACTTCAAGATGATAAAGGATTATGCATTGGGCAATTGCAGGAATCTGCGTTTCTTCACCTCCCCCGATATTATTTTTATGCGGTTTCAAATCTATCAACAAATCCGGTATGAACATTTGCTTTTGCGGTATGATGAAATTTACACGATGTCTGACAAGACGCCGTACATTATAGGCCGCCACTGTACGCAATACAAATATTACCGGGCATTGGGCTTTTCGCTCAACCAGTTCTTTTTGTTTCCGCATCTGCCCCGGAGTATATGCAGAACTGTCTGCACTATACAGAAGAACTACGTCATGCCCCAACAAGTTAGCCGTACAAAATGTATAACCGGCAGTAATATTGGCTGGGAATGTATGCAAGACATCCTTTTCGACCGGCCTGATGTCCGCCCTCAAATCAAGCAATTCAGCGATGTACCGGCTTGTCACATCTATAAAATCATCTATTTTGCACATAATCATTTATGTTTGAGAATATGCAAAATTAACGATTATATACTATATATCAAAGAAATATATGAAATATATTCAGCGAAATTTCCTTTAAAGACTGATCTGGGAATATCAGGAGCAAAGAAGTTTTTTGTATAACATATGGATTACAAGTGAATAAGAACCGTGTCTTCAACCTTTCCACGATTCTTTGTCCTACTCTTTCGGTGAATCAAAACAAATTCGATATGGACGAAAAAATGCTTTCATTGGAACAGGAGATCAAGATCAAGGAAAAAGCCCTCAAACTGAAAGAGGAGAAGAAACTCCGCAAGATTTGTCCGATGGTCGTTTTCGGAGACACCGCAAACGGCGAGAAAGAGATTTATGTGGCCTACATGTCCGAACCGAGCTTTCCGCAGTTCAGCAAATTCATGGCCGCTTCCAAAAAGGACGAGGTAATCGCCATGCGCACGTTGGCCCGCGACTGCTTCGTGGACGGAGATAAGGAACTCGTGGACGACGAGTCGCTCTTCCTGTTCGGTCTGATGGGACAGCTTTCCGAGCTGATCACCACCCGCCAGAGTGTCCTGGTAAACTTATAAGCCGGTGGGTAGTGACCGACGAGCAGCGCATCCGCCAGCGGATGATCTATGTCCGCCACTACTTTCCCGGCGTCAACCTCGACACGATTTCCGACGAGGAGTTCGCGATGCTTTCCGAAGAGGCGTTGTGGCTGCACGAGCAGATGCTCATCAGCCGTATGCCCGTTCCGATGTCATTGCCGGAGAGGACTCCTTGACCTGCCGCCGTAAGCTTCCGGTTTGCGGCGGCCTTCGTTTCATAATCTCCGCCCTTGCGGAAAGACTATTCTTTTAACGCAGTACCCATTACCATGGCTCAGGAACAGAACTATCAGGTCAACTACTCCATCAACGTGGATGCCTCTCAGGGCACCAAGCAGGTTATCGCCTTCGGTGAGGCGGTAGGCAAGCTGGTACAGGCGAAAGCGTCCCTGACTCCGGCCGTCACGAACATCAAGAATATGATGGACGAGATAGACCGCGTGTTCCGCACCAAGAACGGCAAGAAACGTAATTTCGATTACCGCCTGACCATCGATACGAAAAAAAGCGAAGAGAAGCTGGAACGTATCAAGGGGTTACTCACGGATATTTCCACGCTTTCCAAAGGCATCAGCCTGACCATCAATGCCGGTCAGGCTTTGGACAGCAAGAAAATCAAGGCCAACGCCAAAAGCCTTTACGAGAAAAAGGCTGCCGAGATGCGCAAAGCGGAGATCGAAAAGAATGCCGCCTCGTCCGTTGGCACGATGGCAGACGCGCAGAAACGCATTACCAAAGCCATCGGGAAAATCAACTCCGCCCTGGTTTCCATGGAACGTGACCGGGAACTGCAAATCAAGACCGGGACGGCGGAAAACAGGTTGCAGCAGATACTTTCCCTATTGGGTCGTATCAAAAGTGCTTCTGTCATTTCTTTCAACATGCAGGGAGGCATACCATCCGAAGGACTCACACCTTCCGTTCCGGTGCCATATGCTCCGCAGGCCTTCGTAATGCCCGAAAAGGCCCGGCAAAAACTGATGGAACGGCTTTATGCAGGACAGCAGCTGCATCGCCAGAAACTGGTCCACGCGGAGGAGCTCTTTACCGCAGACCAGCGCCGTAAGGCGGCTCTGGCAGAAACCGCCGCGGCGGAAAAGCGGCGTGCCGATGAAGCGCGGGCTAAAGAACGGGAGTGCAAGAATGCCGCCCGTGCTGCGGAGAAAATACGCCGGCAGGCAGAACAGGCACGCCGTAAGGCAGAAACGGAACGTATAAAGGCCGAGCAGGCTGCAAGACGGCAGGAACAGCGCAATGCGATGCAGTCCGTCAGGCTCATGCAGCGGGAACATACTGCAGCCGGTACGCTCTACCGCAGTAAACGCCGTGCCGCCATCAACCGTATCCAGTATTCGAAAGCGCCGTCACTCAGGAACCTCCCGTTCGCTTCGATGCTCAATGCCTATATGGGTTACAGCCTGATCCGTTCGGAACTGACGAAGGCCATCGACTATTCCAACATCATGGAATCGGCACATTCCATCCTCCGTGTGGCGGACAGCGACCTCAAGACATTCGAGACCCGTTTTGACAGTATGGCCCGTCATGTCCGTAAAATCGGCATCGACACGAAATACACAGCCGTGGAGATTGCCGGTGCCGTCAAATACCTGTCGATGGCGGGCATGAATATCGAGACAATCAACAAGTCCATCCGCCCGATCACGAACCTGGCACTTATCGGTGACAACGACGTGTCGTATATCGCCGACCTGGCCACGAACATCATGGCCGGTTATGATATCCATAACGACAGCATGGACAGCGTGGCGGACATTATCTCCTCCACCATTTCCCGCTCGAATGTGAATATCGTGGAGATGGCGGAGTCATACAAGATGGCTGCCGGTTACCTGCGTATGGCGGGCGTGGACTTCACGGAAAGCAGTGCCGCCATCGGTCTTTTGGGCAATATGGGTCTGAAGGGAACGCTGGCGGGAACCTCGTTGCGTGCTCTTTCCACACGTTTTGCCAAACCTACCAAGGAGGCACAGGAAGTTCTGGACCGCCTGGGCATCCGGTTCACGGAAATGCGCGACATCGAGGGGGTGCAGGTCGAGAAACTCCGTCCTATAGCGGACATTTTCGAGGAATTGAACAAGAAGGGCGCGTCGATGGCGGATGTCCAGGCAATCTTCGGGAAAATTGGCGGTAACGCGGCGATGATGTTCCTGAAGAACTACGACAAACTACGAGAACTGACTTCATATAACCGGGGGTCCCAGGGCGTTTCCTCAGAACTGGCATTGGTAAAGCAGAATACGACCAAGGGATTGTGGGCGCAGGTGACCTCCCAGCTGACCGAAGGGTTCATGCAGGCATACGAGGTGTTGGAACCCTCTATCCGCACTGTGCTCCGCACTTTTCTGGCAAAGTTCAAGGCTCCGGAATTTACCCGTGGCCTGGTGTCCATCGGGAATGCCTTGTTGGACATCTTCACCGTGATCGGCAATATCGGCGCATGGGTGACCCGCAATTTCCATTGGATAGAACCGCTTGTCTTTACAGGCGTTGTCGCGACCCGGCTGTTCAAGGTGGCGGGAGCCCTGACGAATATCGGCATCGCCATGGGGTTTATCGGCAAACAGTCTGCGGCCACGACATCAATCAGTGCCGTGCAGGGGCTGCTGGGGGCGGGTGGTATCGGTAAGGTTTCGTTTGCCCAGAAGCGGGCCATCGTGTCGGCCATGCAGTCCGCAGGCGTGGCGGGACGGGGAGCGATGAACCGCGCCTTGATGGCCGGGGGCGGTGTCATCGGAGCCAAAGGAGTCCTGCAGTCGCTGTTTGCCACACAGGTGGCTACCGGCAGCGGACTGACCGGTGCTGCCGCCTCGTTGAGTGCCATCAGTACAGGCGCGGTTGCCGCCACGGCAGGTATAGCCGCATTGGTCGGGACTTTGGGATGGGTGGCTTACAAGACCTGGAAGATAAAGGAGGCGAAGGATGCCGTACTGGAAGAGATCGAATCGAACCGCAAGTACCGTTATCCGTCCATAGAGGCACTTTACTCCTCCCTGAGCGAGACCTATAACATGGCTGTCAAGACAAAGCGTGCCGTGGACGAGGTCGTTGCCGGCAAAAGTATCGAAGAGGCTTCGGGACATAAAATCGGAGCCTTCACATCCAACTGGTGGGCCGGGTTCTTGGGGGAATTTGCCATCGCTTCATCTGAGGGGATGGTATCGCGAGACCATGTGTATAACATGGACAAAGCCCGTCAGGATGACATAAGGGATGCGCTTGTCACCCTTGCCAAACGCGACAGCCAGACACGTATCGATGCCGCGTACGCCGAGTTCGGGAAGATGGGTACGGTATTGGAAGTGGACGCTTTCCTCAAGACGGTAAAGGAGCGTTTCGGGCAACAGGAGAAGGATCTCGACAAGTCTTTGTGGCGTATGCAGGATGGCAAGGCCGTCTATGTGAATGATATCGGGGACAGGTCGGAAGCGGTTGCCGCCCGCACATACGACTATGCCCGGTACATGAACACGCAGACCGTTCCGGAGATTGTGCGTGCCGCCACCGCTTATCGGAATGCCATATCGAGTGCCGCCAATGCGCATGAGCTGATGCGTAAGGGAGGGTTCGACTTTGACCAGTTCAGGGCCTGGGGATTCGAGCAGGACGAAAACGGGCTATGGAAACAGCGGGCACTGGGGCAGAACGCCACCGATGCGCAGCGTATAGACAACATCGCGCATCGCAAGCTGGCACATACGACACTCGTGAAGTTCTTTTCATCGCTCCGGCAGACTTTCGGAGGTTCGGCGGAGGCAGCCGAGAACATCCTCCGCGTGGCGGGCTTCACTCCCGACCAGTACGGCAACGAACCGGATTCCAACGATACACGTCCGTTTGCTGCCAACCCGATTACCAACACGCATCTGGATGACGGAGGGGCCGGCGGCAACTATTCCGGCACGGGGCGGTTGTCCTCGGCGGCACCTAAACAGGTCATCGTGAACATAGAGAGCCTGCTCAGTGTCAGGACCATCGACCTGATGAAGTCGAAGGAGGGGCAGACGGAAGAGATACAGAACCTGAAAGAACAACTGGCACAGGCGCTCATCGATGTCGTGCATGACTTCGATGCCTCCTGGAACGCATAAAATGAAAGGATTATGGGAAGACTGATACAAATCGCGGCCTCGACTTTGTTGAGCGGAGGCATACTCAACCACGGTTCGCTTGGCGGATACATCAGCAACGCCACGCGTCTGGCGTTGGGCATGGGGCTTGCCGAATTGCAGGACGGGCAGGTACATTACTTCTCCAGGCACCATGACCTGCTCAAACGGGCAGCCATACAGGTTGCCTCGCAGACGGCTTACGGGTTGCTACGTTCCTATCCCCGATACCTCAAATACTGGGAACAGCAGGTGCGGGACAAATATCTTCAGACACAGTCGCAGTCCAGCCTTGCGAACAAGACCGGACAGTACTACCAGCTCATCAGGGAACAGCAGGCGGTGGCGCAGAAGAAAAACCATATCGATTCCATCGTCGGCCGGACAGTGGCGGATTTTCTGGAACTGTCCATATCAGAGGAGGGGAAGTATTATGACAACAGCGAGTGCAAGGTTTTGCCGAACAGCCGGTATGGACTGGTGACATTCGTGGACCTGGGACCGCAGGTACAGGTCAGCAGCCGGAACAATATCCTGCTGACCCGGGTACAGGGGCGGGACTATACCCGCAAGGAATATATATCCGGGGGTGACCTCGAGATTACCATCAACGGCAAGATCACCTCCAAATACCCGGACGTGTATCCCGAGGCGGAAGTGTCCAAGTTTATCAGGCTGGTACAATACAAGGGTGTCATCGATTGCGACAACACGGTATTGCGCCAGTTCAACATTTCACGGTTGATTATACAGGGCTATACCTTACAGCCTACGGATTGCCGGAACGTGCAGCCGTATTCGCTGAACTGTGTCGCCGTGGAGCCATCGGAAGCCGTGGAACTGAAACTGGCGGAACAGGAAAAGGTGGACACGGCCATCAAGCACACGAACAAGTGGATCAAGTATGTTAAATTCGGTACGGAGGTCATCGACCCCGCCTCGTTGCTTAAACTGACACGTTTATGGGTATAGCTGCAATGGATATCCTCTGCTGTCGCATCACCATCGGGGATGCCGACCCATCCAATCCGATGAGGATACAGAACGGCGTGGAGATTACGGAAGTCCAGTCGCTCGAAATCAACGAGAGTTACAAGAAGCTGATCGGAACGGCCAAAGTGATATTCCCGAAAGGGTCGGTATGCCGCTCCACGATTATCGGGAACGTGACATTGGAGGGCAAGGACGTGTCGAGGATAACGACGGAGGTGATGCAGGACGGTGTCATCATCGAGAAACGCAGCGCGCAGCGTCTGGTTGACGAGACGACATTCAAGGTCGGACAGCGCATCAATATCAAGCTGGGCTACAACGGCGTGCTGAAAAATATGTTCGACGGATACATTACCGGATACAATTCGGACAGCACGCTGGAAATCCAGTGTGAGAATATGGCCTACAAACTCAAACTGAAACAGGCACCTCATTTCGAGACCCCGGCGAAAGGGACGACGGTGAACGAGGTGCTGGAAGGCAAGTATAATATCCTGAAAGATACCGGCTTCAGGATACACTCGGATACGAAGCGGTTTGAGATACATATCGGCAAGGTAAAGGTCACGGACAACTTCACGGTAGCGGATATCCTTTCCGAATGGTCGAAGTACAAGGTCTACTGTTTTTTAAAATACGATGCCGATGATGACGGGGCCATACCGTCCATTGCCGTCGGGCGTCCTTATTCGTCCAGCAAGGCTCAGCCGGTATTCCCGGAGGATGAATCGACAGGACCGTACAGGATATACTTCAACGAGCATGTGGCGCAGAGCAACCTGAAAGTGGTCAAGACCGATCCGAAGTTTTTGGCGGTGACGGGCAAGGCACTCGGGACGGATGAAAAATTCTTTGAGGTGACAGTACGCATGAATCCTGAATACGACCCGGCGACGCCGGGCAGCAAGGAGTTTCAGACGGTCAATGCCACGCAGATTTCAAAAAAGACGCACAAAGTAACGGGCAACACGACGGCATCAGGAGCGAAGACCAGGACCAAGGTGGATTTATCCACATATACCATCGTACCATATATGTCACCTCATGTCGGAATCAATTCCGACCGGCTTGTAGAAGAGACGACGGAATACTTTCGGAATTACAATCTGAACGGAATCACCGGCAATGTGACAGTATTCGGGGATTTCGGACTGTCTCCTGCCGTACAGGTGGAACTGATCGACTACCGTAATCCTTCCAAGAACGGCGTATACCTCGTGGAAGAGGTAACGACTACTTTCGGGGTGGGTGGATACAGGCAACAACTGAGTATTCCGTATAAAATTAGGAAATAAGATTTACCGTTATTCAACAGGAGGAATTTCTATCAATGGTTCTTCGTTTATTACCTTGATAATATTCGGAAGTTCGCTATTGTATTTATCGTCAGTAGAGCAATCAAAACCTTTTCTTCCACTAATGAAATCCGGTGTCGAAGTTTCAAAAGACCCTTTGCGTACAACCGGTATAAATTTAGTGGTTCCCTGATTGTTATATATTTCATGTGATATTATACCCCCTTCATAAGCGGCACCTCCTTTACCGGATTCAGCTTTCTCTTTATACTTTGGAGTCAGAATGCACAGAACTTTAGTTGCCTTACGGATGCTTTCAAGCATAAATTTAGGCAAGTCAGTTCCATGAGGTTGATACTGGTCTATTTGAGCATCAATCCCTCGTCTTCGCAAATCTTTGGCGAAAGTTTGAATCCAATTCATAAAGACATTGTCTTCTACCTCCCACGCATACGAAATCAACACAAACGGCTTGTTTTTATTCACAATTGGTTCTTCCGCCACTTTATTGAGAATTTCAGGCAGAGGCGTATTATCGATTGTAGGAATGTCTACATCTGCCCAAGGATTCAAAGCTTCTTGTATCGCATCTTTTGGAGTATTCATTAGCAGCAGCCTGTTTATTTTGATAGACAAATCTTTGAGGAATTTTTGTACATCATTCTCATCAAGAGCTAAAAATAAAGTCCTATACCATTTAATTCTTGATGTAAATTCTTCCTTTTCCCGCAATTCTGCCATATATTCCCCATATGTATGAGGTAACGACAATGTTGTTAAATATGGCCTGATTGTATTATGGTGAGTTCTATCAATTCAATTTATCCTCTTGTATCAGACAGCAGAACTCTTTAACTGCCCAATTTGTGAGCTTTAG
>NZ_JBCODG010000012.1:0-85629 GCF_040928965.1 Bacteroides sp. 2201st1_D9_2201SCRN_220225
TTAGTGTTTCCGAACCAGCTTTTGCCGGTTCTATTGTTTAACTTTTAATCTTTCGGTAAAAATTTACCGAAGTATTGTGTTAATAATACTGCCGCTTTTTCAGCAATTTTCTATTTTCCAAAAATGTGATAAAAGAATTAACAGAATGATAATAAACGTGTAGCCATTTATTATATACGCTACTTATCTGATAAGAAATAATAATGTTTATTGTTTTATATTTGCCAATATTTTAAAATTATAAAAGCAAATATATTAATATTTATTTAATATATTTTAAATACATCTCTCTTTGATTTGCTGAATTAATTTATAAATTTGCAAATAAATCCAAATAAAAAAGAGCTTATGAAAAGAAATTATTGCTTATCATTAGTGTTGCTTGCATTGCTTGGGATGTCTGTGCCATATTCGGTTGTTGCTGCTGATAATGCACTAAGTTCCCAAAGTACTCAGCAAGCCAAAACAATCACAGGTAAAGTAGTGGATGTTGCAGGCGAACCGATTATTGGAGCCAGTGTATTGGTGAAAGGTTCCAGTACAGGTTCTGTTACTGACATCGATGGAAAATTCTCGGTAGAAGCTCCAGTGGGTAGCACATTGGTAGTCTCATTTGTTGGATATGCTACGGAAGAAGTGAAGGTAGGAGCGGCAAGCGACTATACGGTTACCCTGAAAGATGATACCCAGTCATTGAGTGAAGTTGTTGTAACGGCTATGGGCATTAAGAAAGAGAAAAAGGCGTTAGGTTATTCTGTTTCGGATATTAATTCCAAAGAGTTGATGAAGAACAAGCAAACGAATGTAGTAAACTCTTTGGCTGGTAAAATCCCCGGTGTGAATATTACGCAGGCAGGTGGTGCTGCGGGTGCCGGTTCCAATATTGTAATTCGTGGCGGTAACTCTGCCAGCGAATCTCGTGATAACCAGCCCTTATTTGTTGTAGACGGTATTATCTATGATAACTCTACAGTAAATACCGGTAATTCCGGTACGGATGGCATGACGAAAACTGCAACTACTTTCAGCAACCGTGTAATGGATATTAACCCTGAAGACATTGAAAGCATGTCCGTGTTGAAAGGTGCTGCGGCTGCTGCTCTGTATGGCTCCCGTGCTGCTAATGGCGTTATTATCATTACGACCAAGAAAGGTGAAGAGGGTGCTGTAAGGGTGAATGTAAGCAGTAAATATACCTATTCATGGGCTAATAAATTACCGGAAGTTCAAAAACTGTATGGCCGTGGAGAATATAACACTTCCGGTGCTTTTATTGATAAGACGATGGATTCCTGGGGAGATCAGATTGATGGTATGGCTTATGATAATATAGATGATTTCTTTCAAGGAAGTAGTGTTTGGGATAATAGTGTAAGTGTGTCCGGCGGTAGTAAGAACGGTTCTTTCTATTTATCCGGTTCCAATTATCATCAGTCCGGCATTATCCCTACAACTGGTTATGACAAGACGACTTTCCGCTTTAATGGTGAACAGAAATACGGCATCCTGACAGTAGGAGCCAACGTTTCTTATTCGCAGGCAAGTACTGATAAGACACTGACCAGTGCAGGTTTGTACGGACAGGGCGGTAACGGTGCAATGACCGCTGTTTACGGATGGCCTGTCGACGATCAGATGAGTCGCTATCTGAATGATGATGGTAGTAAATACCGCATATTGGAGGGTTTGCAGGATTTGGAGGATGATGTTGAAAATCCGTATTGGATTCTGAATAAAAATACTTTGACGGACGAAACATCCCGTTTTACGGGTGCAGTCAACGCAAGCCTCAAACTGACAGACTGGTGGGATGTTTCCGCACGTGCGGGTATTGATAAGTACACTACCAGTTCCAATACGCTTCGGCGTCCGGGTGGTGCGGTCAAGCAGATATATCAGAACGGTTATATGTCCAAAGGTGATGTGAATTACCAATACATTACTACGAATGTGATGTCTAACTTCCATAAGACTTTCGGTGATTTTGATTTGAATCTTCTGGTAGGTACTACTACAGAAGCTACGAAGACAACGAATAACACCCGTTGGGGATATAATTTTGTAACGGAAGGGCTTTACAGTTTCAACAATATTATTAAAGCCAACCAGTATTTCAAAGAGAGTACGGTACGCAAACGCATGGTAGGCCTTTACGGTGAATTCCGTGCTTCGTACAAGAATCTTGTTTATCTGACAGTGACCGGACGTAACGACTGGTCTTCTACATTGCCGGTGAATAACCGTTCTTATTTTTATCCTTCCGTAAGCGGTTCGTTTGTGTTTACCGAACTGCTGCCGAAGAACAACGTACTTTCATTCGGTAAGATCCGCGGTTCATGGGCACGGGTAGGTAAAGATGCCGATGCCTATTCTTTGGGATACTATATGTGGCCGGTAGCTACGCTGAACGGTGGCAAATATGGTATGGGCAACAGTTGGACAGGCGGTAGTGTCGGTTTGAAACCTGAAATACAGGATTCTTATGAATTGGGTTTGGAAATGCGTTTCTTCAACGGACGTTTGGGCTTTGACTATACTTACTATCAAAGCAAGACGAAAGACCAGATTTGTGCACCGCGTTTGGCACAGTCTACGGGATACATTTTCCTTACGCTGAATGGCGGTTCGGTAGAAAATAAGGGTATGGAGCTCTCGATTACAGGTAAACCTATTGTAACGAAAGACTTCCAATGGGAAACGACATTGAATCTTTCCGGTAACCGTGGACGATTGGGAGATTTTATCGACGGTGTGGATATTTTCTATGTGACGGATGCGCAGGTCGGTGCAGCCAAAGCCGGTTCAATACCCAATGGCGGTTATTTTTTGGGATTGACGGGTAATAAGTATGAAACGGCTCAAGGGCCCGACGGCAAGATGTACAATGTTATCGACCCGTCTACAGGTTTGTATAAGGATACGCAAGTTGAAACCAATATTGTGGGTAACCGTGAACCGAAGCTGATAGGTGGTTTTAATAATAGTTTCAGCTATAAGAATTTCAACCTTTCTTTCTTGTTCGATATCCGTCTGGGAGGTGACATCTATAATGGGACCGAATACTATCTCGTGACGAAAGGATTGAGCACAAAGACAATAAACAGAGAATCCGTATCATTTACGGGTGTTGTCAATACGGGTACTGCTGCAAAACCGTCTTATGAAACCAAAACAATTACCTATAATGCCAATGAAACTTATCAGGTTGGTAACTCTACCCGTTCCGGCAAGTATATGATTCAGGAGTATTATAAGAATTATGCCAAGAACGCCTATAACTTTATAACTGACACCAATTGGCTGCGTTTGCGTTCTATTTCCTTGTCCTACGATTTCAAGGATTTGTTGAAGAAACAAAATATAATCAAGGGGCTGACTGCTACAATTACGGGAACTAATCTGTTTGTTTGGACAAACTACAAGGGTATGGATCCTGAAACATGCGTTTCAGGTTCCGGTACAGGTGGTTCCGGTTCTGCAGGTATCGACTATTGCGGTGTTCCGGCCACAGCCGGCATGTCGTTTGGCATTAATCTTACATTCTAATAACAGATTTAAAAAGATAAGAGTATGAAGAAACTAATACATATTGCACTTGGCTTGGCGCTTGTGTTCGGCATGTCTTCTTGCGAGGACTACCTGGATGTGAATACAGATCCGGATAATCCGGTTTCCGAAACCGTATCACCGCAGCTTCGCCTGCCGTGGATACAGAACTATTATGCTTACGCATGGGGTACAGCCAGTATGCGTACCAATACAATTGCCGGTATCATGACACAGACTGGCGGCACGGCTGCTAACAGCCTCTTGTCATCATGGAATCCTGCCCAAAGTTCATGTACCACTATTTATCAGAATTTTTATCTGGGTGCAGGTGTGAATATCGATCCTTTGATAGAGAAGGCGGAAGCGGAAGGAGCTTATCATTATGAAGGTGCAGCTTATTGCATTAAGGCGATGGGATTTATGATGATGCTCGACTTGCATGGCGAGCTGCCTGTTCAGGAAGCGTTTACCGGTAAGACCAATCCGGCCTATGATGACGGTAAAACCATGTATGAACTCTGTATGGGGTATCTGGACAAAGCTATCGAGAATTTTGGCAAGCAGCAGAACACCACGGCTCCCGCATTGAGTGCAGGCGATTTATGGAATGGCGGAGAGGTTTCCAGGTGGCTGAAATTATGTTACGGTCTGAAAGCCCGTTATTTGCTGAAATTATCCAAGAAAGAGGATTTGTATGATCCGGAGGCTATTTTGACGGCATTGAACTCTGCTCCTCAATCGAATGATGACAACACCATTATGAAACATTATAATGTGGAAGGGGATGAGGTTAATTTTACGGTGAGCGACCCTTATCAGGCTTCCGTTATTTGGGATTGTACCGGATATGGTTCGACACAACGTCTGACGCGCTGGTATGTTAATCTGTTGACTAATAAATTTACAGGTGGTTCGGGTGCGGAAGACCCTCGTTTGTCAAAGCTTGTTCCTGCCATGATGACAAATGTGAAACTGAATGCTGATGGTAAAATAACGGCTAATGAATGGATTCGTGATGCCGGGGTGGATGTGATACATTCCACTACACGCGCAGAAGGCGGTCCGGTAGCTGCTTTGTTTGTAACGGGTGGAGAAACCGGTTATAATAAGGAAAAAGGCGGATTTATGATAACTTATGATTTATCCAAAGCGGATAATGAAACAAAGACGAAATTTATTGCTGATGCTCAGGCCATACACCAGACAACGGTCGACGGCAACAATGTGACCGTGCTTTATCAAAAGGGGGCTGCATATTGCAATAATAAGGATTATAAGCGTGCAGGTGATACTATTTATGTAAATTTACGTTCTAACGGTATGGCCAATAGCGGGCGAAACACTACGGATATGTATTACTATACCGATGCGAAATCAGACTATGTGGGCGGTACGGGTACATTCTATGCACGTCCTAATTCAGATTCCGATATTCTTACTTATTCGGAAATGTGCTTTATCAAGGCGGAAGTCCTTTTCCGCAAAGGAGATACCGATGGTGCATTGGATGCCTATCAAAAAGGCATAAAGGCAAACTTTGACCGTATGCAGGCTAAATTGAAATCATGGGAAGCCGAAGGAACAAAGAATCCGGATCAGAAGCCGATGGATGAAGGTGAAATCAGTACTTATATGGCAAGTTCTTCCGTATGTCAGAATGCTGCCAGTCTGACCTTGTTCGAGATTATGCGTCAGAAGATTATCGCATTGGGTATCAATACCGAAAATTGGAATGATATGCGCCGTTTGGATTATGACTATGTGGATTACGACCGTCCGCAGGATTTCACGGCTGTCAGCAAGATTGTAGGTACTTCTAAGAATGAGCCTACTTATTGGTTCCGTCGTTTCAGCCAAAGTACTCATGAGAGCAACTATAATCTGACTCAGCTAAAGGCATCCAACAAGCAAGCCATGACAGACCCGATTTGGTCGTGTCCGGTTTGGTGGGATTGTGCGACAGATAATGAGTATTACGGTTACATTAAGTAGGTCATAACCTTATTAGTTTATAGAATGTTAATTTAAATATCTTAAAATCTTGATGCACATATTATTTCATTGATTATCTTTGCACTTGAAATATGGATTTATAAGATATATTAAAATATTGGAGACCTAAACAGTCTTCATTCATAGATGATGATTGGAACAGTCGGTTCGTGAGAATCGGCTGTTTTTTGTTGGGTTTGTTTGCATATCAACAGCGGTAATGTTACTTTTGCAAGAAAGAACCCATTTAGTCAATGAAGTATGAAACAAGGTAAGAAATACATTTCTCCGGGAGCATGGTTCTCTATGGTTTATCCGGCAGACTGGAACGAATTTGAAGACGGGGAAGGCTCTTTCCTGTTTTATAATCCTAACGAGTGGACCGGTAATTTCCGTATATCGGCTTATAAGGGAGATACTGCATACGGCAGGGAATCCGTTAAGCAGGAACTCAAAGAGAATACTTCGGCCACACTTGTGAAAATAGGTCGTCTGGATTGTGCGTACAGTAAGGAAATGTTCGAGGAAGAAGGAACATACTACACTTCCCATCTCTGGATAGCTGGGATAGACGATGTTGCTTTTGAATGCTCGTTTACGGTGCGTAAGGGAGAGCCGGTGGCAGAGGCCGAAAGCATCATAGCTTCATTGGAAGTCCGTCGGGCCGGCCAAAAATATCCGGCAGAGATAATTCCGGTGCGCCTATCGGAAATTTACCGGATAAACGAAGCATACGAGTGGGTGTGTACCACTGTAAAAGAGCAGTTGAAGAAAGACTTCCAGGGACAGGAAGAAGATATAGCCAATATGCAGCAGGTCATAGACAGCGGCAGCATAGGCGCCAAGAAAAAAGAGGTATGGTTGTCGCTGGGTATTACACTTTGCGTGATTTTGGCTAATGAAGTAGACGGCTTGGAATGGCGTACGCTTATCGACGGCAATCGTGAAGCCCCTGTTCTGACGAGTGTTGCGGGCGATACCGTGATAGACCCGATGAAATTGGTATGGAGCAAAGTCAAAGCCGGAGAGCCCTGCAATCTTGCAGAGGTTTACCGGAATTTACTTTCATGACAAGCCATTGCCCGATTCATATTGCCGTCTGCATGGCAATTTCTCAATTTTAATTCTCAACTCTCAATTTAATAAGTTTTGGCAGCAGTAAATTCAATCCTTCAAGTGGAAAACCTGACTAAGTCGTTTGGCGACTTGGTACTATTCGAGAATATATCCTTTGGTTTGTCCGAAGGGCAACGGGTGGGGCTTATTGCCAAGAATGGCAGCGGCAAGTCCACACTGCTTAATATCCTTTCCGGAAAAGAAGGCTATGACGGCGGTACAATCTCTTTCAGACGTGATATACGTGTCGGCTATCTGGAACAAGACCCTCAATATCCGGAAGAGCTGACTGTGTTGGAAGCATGTTTTCATCATGGCAACAGTACCGTAGAGCTGATAAAGGAGTATGAACGTTGCATGGAGACGGAAGGGCATCCCGGTTTGGATGAAATTCTGGTGCGCATGGACCATGAGAAGGCCTGGGAGTATGAGCAGAAAGCCAAACAAATTCTTTCCCAACTCAAAATCCGCGATTTCAATCAGCAGGTGAAGTCTCTGTCCGGCGGACAATTGAAACGTGTGGCACTTGCCAATACGCTTATCACCGAACCCGATCTCCTTATATTGGATGAGCCTACCAACCACCTCGACCTGGATATGACCGAATGGCTGGAAGATTATCTGCGCCGTACCAACCTCACTTTGCTGATGGTGACGCACGACCGCTACTTCCTCGACCGCGTCTGCTCGGAGATTATCGAGATAGACAACCGCTGTATATATCAGTACAAGGGCAATTACAGCTATTATCTGGAAAAACGCGAAGAGCGCATCGAGGCCAAGACCGTAGAGATAGAACGCGCCAATAACCTGTATCGTACGGAGCTTGAATGGATGCGGCGTATGCCGCAAGCCAGAGGGCATAAGGCACGTTACCGGGAAGATGCTTTTTATGAATTGGAGAAGGTAGCCAAGCAACGTTTCAATAACGACAATGTAAAGCTGGATGTAAAGGCATCCTATATTGGCAGCAAGATATTCGAGGCAGACCACCTCTATAAGTCCTTTGGCGACTTGAAGATACTGGATGATTTCTCCTACATCTTCGCCCGCTATGAGAAGATGGGCATCGTGGGGAATAACGGTACGGGAAAGTCCACCTTCATCAAGATACTGATGGGACAGGAGTTGGCGGATAGTGGTACGCTGGACATCGGCGAAACCGTCCGTTTCGGCTATTATTCGCAGGAGGGTTTGCAATTTGACGAGCAGATGAAAGTCATCGATGTGGTGCAGGACATCGCGGAAGTGATAGAGCTGGGTAACGGCAAGCGTCTGACGGCATCGCAGTTTTTGCAACATTTCCTCTTTACGCCTGAAACGCAGCACAGCTATGTCTATAAGCTGAGCGGTGGCGAGCGCCGCCGTCTCTATCTGTGTACGGTGCTGATGCGCAATCCTAATTTCCTGGTTCTGGACGAGCCTACCAACGACTTGGACATCGTTACGCTGAACGTATTGGAAGAGTACTTGCAGAACTTCAAGGGATGTGTGATTGTGGTGAGCCACGACCGCTACTTCATGGATAAGGTGGTGGACCACTTGCTGGTGTTTAACGGGCAGGGAGACATCCGCGATTTCCCCGGCAACTATACGCAGTATCGTGACTGGAAGGATGTGAAAGCCGCCCAAGAGAAGGAAAAGGAAAAAGAAGCGGCTAAAACTCAGGAAGAAAAGACTGCGAAAGTGCGTCTGAATGAAAAGCGCCGTATGTCTTTCAAGGAGAAGCGCGAATTTGAACAACTCGAACAGGAGATTGCGGCATTGGAAGCCGAAAAGCAATCCATTGAAGAGGCGTTGTGCAGCGGTGCGCTATCCGTAGAGGAATTGACGGAGAAGTCAAAACGCTTGCCGGAACTGACGGACTTGATTGATGAAAAGACCATGCGCTGGCTGGAACTGAGCGAGATAGAGTCGAACTGAGAACTAGCTCCGGTTTTTATCGGCAGACTGATGAGGCGCCGGAATTAAGAATCTAACTAAAATATACGAGAATGAGCAGAAGCAAGAATCTGACGAACTATCATAGTCACAGCCTGTATTGTGACGGACGTGCCAGCATGGAAGATTTCGTGCGGTTTGCCTTGAGCGAGGGATTTACTTCGTATGGCTTTTCATCCCATGCCCCGTTGCCTTTTTCTACGGCATGGACTATGGAGTGGGACCGTATGAACGACTATCAGGCCGAATTTCATCGGATAAAGGAAAAGTATGCCGGAAAGATAGAACTTTATCTCGGCTTGGAAATAGATTATTTAAATGAAGAGAGCAATCCGTCTGCTGCCCGTTTTCGTGAACTGCCGCTGGATTATCGCATCGGTTCCGTGCACATGCTGTATAATGAACGGGGCGAAGTGGTGGATGTGGATGTTCCGGCCGATGTTTTCAGGCAGATAGTAGATAAGCAGTTTGGCGGCGACTTGGAGCAGGTGGTGCGCTTGTACTACGGACGGTTGAGGCGTATGCTGGAGTTGGGCGGGTTCGATGTAGTGGGACATGCGGACAAGATGCACTATAATGCTGCTTGCTATCGTCCCGGTCTGCTCGACGAGGTTTGGTATGATACGCTCGTGAAAGAGTATTTTGAAGACATTGCCGCACGAGGCTATCAGGTGGAAATCAATACCAAGTCTTACCATGATTTGGGCACTTTCTATCCCAACGGACGTTATTTCCCGTTATTGCGTGGTTTGGGTATCCGCGTTCAGGTCAATAGCGACTCTCACTATCCGGAGCGGATTAACAGCGGTCGCCCGGAAGCATTGCGGGCATTAAAGCAGGCAGGGTATGAAACTGTGATGGAGATGTACAACGGGGTATGGCAGGAGATGCCGATAGTATTATAAGAATCCTGTAAAACAGAAACCCGGTAGTTTGTTCCTCAAAAATTGTATTAAGACGTGCACCTGATGCTCTTTTTAGGCAGGGATTACACAGATTTCGATTTCCCGTGCCTAAAAAAAGCACACAGTGAGCATTCTCTATTTGGGCATATTCTCTTTACTTGTATATGCTGTTATTTCTTCAACAGGAACTCATCGATAGCCTTTTTGTAGGTTGCCTTATCGGCAGCTCCGCGGAATAACTGGGGTTCGCCCTGCATCGGAATAAAGACAAACAGGGGAATACTGGTGGCGTTGAACAAGGCTGCCAGTTCTTTCTCCTTATCCACATTGACTTTGTATATTACGATTTTCCCGGCATATTCTTTCGCCAGTTCCTTCATAATAGGCGCTGTCATCCGGCAAGGTCCGCACCAGTCGGCATATAAGTCGATGATGGCGGGTTTGTCGCCTTTATATTTCCACTCTTTGGACTTCTCGTAATCGAATATATCCTTGATGAACATGGCTTTGTTCATTACGATTACGCTACCCTCCTGGGCAGTCTTTTGCGTTTCAGCTTGTTTCTGTTCGGCTCCACCGGTGCAAGCATAAGTCAGCATGCTTGAGAAGATGAGAACCGCCATGGTTATGATTTTCTTCATGTTTCTTAATTATGAGTTTTGTTCGATAATGGCTTTAAGTTCCTTACCGCTGATTACCCCCGAATGACGCCACAAAGCTTCACCCTTTCTGAACAGGATAAAGGTAGGAACCATCTGTATACGATAGCTTGCAGCCAATTCTTCATGCTGGTCTACATCGATTTTTGCAATACGCGCTCTGTCGCCGATTTCGCCTTTCAATGCTTCCAGCACGGGGTGCATGGCTTTACAAGGTCCGCACCAGGTAGCAAAAAAGTCTACTAAAACAGGTTTTTCCGATTGTATTAATTCTTCAAATTTCTCCATAATCTTTGTCTTATATATAGTTTATGAATATATAACGGATAAACGAAGAAATTGTTCGCCGTCAATTGTAAATTAGTAATAACTAATTACTTTTTGTCATGTCCGGTTCCGCTTCGCTAATCGTCAGCTCCTTGATGATGTGCGAAGCACCGGCATACTTGTCTATGATAAACAACGTATAGCGGATATCCACACAGGCGGCACGTTGCGAAGATGGACGGAAAGCGATGTCACCCATCAGACCCTCGTAGTTGCGGTCGAAAGCCGTACCTATCAGTTCGCCTTTGGCATTGAACACCGGGCTGCCGGAGTTTCCGCCCGTATTGTCCGTGTTCACGATGAAGCATACGGGCATCTCGCCGTCGGGCATGGCATATCGTCCGAAATCTTTTGTCTGGTACAATTGTTTCAGTTTGGCAGGCACCACAAACTCCCAATTGTCGGGGTCTTCCTTTTCCATTGCCCCCTTTAGGGTGGTGTAATATCCGTATTCCACACCGTCGGCAGGTTTATACGGCAATACGCGTCCATAGGTCAGGCGCAGGGTGGAGTTGGCATCGGGATATATAGGTGTGCCGGCTTCCCGCTTCATGTCCATCATGCCTTTTACCCATACCTTGTGAGCGGCATTATAGTTGCGGTTGGCATCCATCATGGCAATGGTAGTTTGCAACAGACCGTCGGTGATGGAGTATTTGAGCAGTGTCATCCAGTCGTTGCCAATCTTATACAAGCTGGGTTTGCGGATGAACTTGGCGAAATTCTCCTTGCTGCCGAAGATGGAATATTCGAAGCAGGCATCGATAAAGGCATCGCTGTCTCCCTTGAAACGCTTGTCGATAACTTTGAAAATACCGATGCGCTGTTCGGCAGGAATGTATTTCATGTAGGTTTGCAGCATCTTCTTCCCTACAATTCGCTCCACTTCGGGGAAGGGGACGGACGCAAAATACTTGTCGGCGGCAACTTGCAGACTGTCGGCGGCGGTTTTTATCCGGGTTTTATCCTTGCTTTTCAGGGCAGAAACCAGGGCGGCGGTACTCGGAATCCGCATGAAGTCGAGTCCCGTAACCAATGCTTCCTGAATGGCCTGCTGATGATAGAGAGCATTGCGGCGATGCTTCACGATGCCGCGTATTTGGTCGAAAGCCTTTTGATAAGAACTGTCGTTCAGGGCACGGCCGCGTGCAAGGAGCTGTTCCTGCTGTGCGCGTTTCGTATCTAGTATTTTCAGGCGGACAAGCCCTTCGTTCATGCCGATGGCATTCTTCCAGTAATTAGCGGATGAGGCGTATTTACTTGCATAGTGGATGCGCACGGCATCGTCTTTCAGCATTTGCTCCATGAGGGCTTTCTGGCGGATGTCACGCACGTGGTGGCGCATGAAGTTGGTGGTTTGCATACGTTCTTCCACTTCGTCGGAAATCATGTAGCGCCAGTTGCGTCCGGGAAATCCCATGACAAACGTGAAGTCGCCTTCACGATAGCCGGCGAGGCTGATGGTGAGGTGCTTCTTTACCTGCAAGGGCACATTGTCGGGGTTGTAAGCGGAGGGTTGGCCGTCCTTGCCGGCGTAGATGCGGAATAAGGAGAAGTCGCCCGTGTGGCGCGGCCACATCCAGTTGTCCGTATCGGCTCCGAACTTGCCGATGGAAGAGGGAGGAGCACCTACCATGCGGATATCGCTGTAGGTTGTCTTTAGGAACAAGTAATATTTGTTTCCGCCGTAGAATGCTTTCAGTTCTGCTTTACGGCCGGATGTCAGCGTGATGCCTTGCGCGGACAGGAAACGGTCGGCTATCATGGCAAGGTATTTGGGCGAGAGGTAATTTGTGCCGTTTGGGTCAGAGTCTATCTGCAACTGGTCGCTTACGTAGTCCGTCACGTCCATTATCTCGTCGATGTAGGTCACAGTAAGTCCCTTGCAGGGTAGCTCCTCGCTGCGGGACATTGCCCAAAAACCATCGGTCAGGTAATCGTGCTCCACGCTGCTGTGTTGCTGGATGGCTCCATAGCCGCAGTGATGATTGGTCAGTACCAGCCCTTCTGCCGAGATAACCTCACCCGTGCAACCGCCGCCGAAATGCACTACCGCATCTTTCAGGGCTATGCTGTTGGGGTTGTATATCTGTTCGGCAGGGATAAGCAGGCCGAGCTCTGTCATGGCAACCTCGTTCTGCTGTTTGAGGTCGGTAAGCATCCACATTCCTTCGTCGGCGTGTGCCGAAAGGATGCCGGATGTAAGGAATAATGATAATATGATTCGTCTCATGTAACTATGCGTTAGAAGGTGTTCTGAGAGAGGGAAATTCAATATACGACTAAATAGAATTCAGTATACGAGTGAATGGCATTCAGTATACGACCGAATGCCATTCACTTTCATACCCTTTTGGGGATGGGTTCCCATTATTCGATGATGTTCATTTCTTTTATCAGATGTCCGCAGTCTCCCAGTTTTTCCAGAATGAAGAGTACATAGCGGATGTCCAGTGCGATGCAACGTTGCAGGTTGTTGTCGAAGTTGATGTCACCGCTCAAGGATTCCCAGTTGCCGTCGAATGCACAGCCGATAAGCTGTCCTTCACCGTTGATGACGGGACTGCCGGAGTTACCGCCGGTGATGTCGTTGGTAGTCAGGAAGCAAACGGGCATTGTGCCGTCGGCCATGGCATAGCGTCCGAAGTCTTTATTGAGGATAAGCTCCTTCAGTTTGGCGGGCACTACGAATTCGCGGTCTTCGGGGTTTTCTTTTTCAAGAATGCCGTCCGTGGTGGTGTAGTAATTGTAGTGTATGGCATCGCGCGGGCTGTATGCTTTCACATTGCCGTAGGTCAGACGGAGCGTGAAGTTGGCGTCCGGATAAGAGGGTACGGGCAGTTTCATCTCGCCCAGTCCGCGGATGTATGCTTTATGCAGCAACTCAAGACCGTTGCTCAGTGCCTTTTCTTCTATGGAAACGGCTTTCAGCTTTTCTATCTTCGAGCGGGAGTAAGCTGTGGCAGGGTCTTTTTCGATAGCCTTTACCGTAGGTTTCTTCATGAACTTGTCGAAGTTGGTGCGGTTGGCAAGGATGGAGTTGTCGTACATATCATCTACGAAAGCATTGTAGTCGCCTTTGTACTTGCTTTGGATAGTCTGGTAGAAAACGGGCAACTGTTCAGGTTGCAGTTTTTGGGCGAGAGCGGGCAGGATGGCTTTGGCTACGGCACGGTCTACTTCGTGGTCGTAGTCTTTGTTGTGGATGTCGTTGAACACCTCTTCCAACTGTGCTTTGGAAGCAGCAAGCAAAGAGTCGTTTTTCTCTTTCAGCGCCGTCTTTATCTTATGCATAATCATGTACGGGCTTCCGAATTCGATAGCGCCGCTCAAGGCTTCGTACAAGTAGTTGAACTGACGGGTAACCGGCATTCTCTTGGCAATGATTTCGTCGATTCTCTCTACTACACCCTCGTATTCGGTTTTACCTTTGGCAAATTCGGCAAAGTTCTTTTCCTGTTTCGCTTTTGTGCCCAGCACATCGTTGTCGATAATTGCCTTGTTCATGCCGATGGAGTTTTTCCAGTAGTTGCTGCTTCCGGCAAATTTGCTGGCATACTGGATGCGGGTTTTGTCGCTGGCATCCATGTACTTGCGCAGTACATCGAGGCGGACACCGCGCATGTCAATCATGGCCTGGTTGTCTGCTTCCATGCGTTCTTTCACTTCCGACCGGGTGAGGTAACGGCTGGTGCTGCCGGGGAATCCCATAATCATGGCATAGTCGTTTTCTTTCAGTCCTTTGATGGAAATGGACAGGAATTTCGGAGTCTTCAAAGGTACGTTGCTTGCATTGTATTCGGCCGGTTCTCCGTTGGCATCGGCATAGATGCGGAACATGGAGAAGTCGCCCGTGTGGCGCGGCCACATCCAGTTGTCGGTTTCACCGCCGAACTTACCTACCGAGGAAGGGGGAGCGGCTACCATGCGTACGTCACTGTACACTTTGTAATAGAACAGGTAGAATTTATTTCCCGCATAGAAAGGAAGTGCTCTTACCTCGATGCCCGGTTTGCCTTTCAAATCACTCTTTTCCAGTTCTTCTTTGGCAAGTTTGCCGAGGAACGGGGCGGTCAATGCATCGACTTCCGTCACTTCTCCGGCTTTGACTTTCGCGTTTACGAGGTCGGTGATGTCTACAATGCGGTGTACGAAACGGAATTTCAATCCCGGAGTAGGCAACTCTTCATTGCGGCTTTTTGCCCAGAAACCGTCTGTCAGGTAATCGTGTTCCACTGAGCTGTGCTGTTGGATAGCACCGTAGCCGCAGTGGTGATTGGTGAGAATCAGTCCTTCGGGTGAGATGATTTCGCCCGTACAACCACCGCCAAAGATGCCGACGGCATCCTTCAGCGATACTCCGTTCGGGTTGTATAAATCATCGGCTGCAAGTTTCAGTCCTTGTTTCTTCATCATGTCGATAGAGTTCTGCTGCTTCATCAGTTGCAGTAACCACATTCCTTCGTCTGCACGTGCCGAGCAGACTGTCAGTACGGCGACCGCCGCAATCAAATACTTCGTTACTTTCATCTTTTTTGTTGTTAATTTACTATATGATTTTTAATTGAATCTTCCTTCCCGGATAGCATCCATGATGTTGGCAGGCGGACGCTGGTTCATCAGCTCTTGCTTCATGAAATCCATGTAAGGAGCCACATGCTTGAAGAATTTCCGGTAGCCGGCGCACAGGTAGTTCAGTCCGGGTTCGCCGTCGGCAGTATGTGCAAAGCGGTTTTTAGGACATTCACCGTTGCAGGCAAACAGCCATTCGCACTCCCTGCACTGGGTGGGGAGAGACTTTTGCTTCATCTGTCCGAAGGCTTGCTGACGTTCGCTGTACATCATTTCCACTAGTGTTTTCTGATAGATGTTTCCTAGCTTGTATTCCGGAAATACAAAGTGGTCGCAGGCATATACATCACCGTTGAATTCCATTACACCGGCATGTCCGCAGGTCTTTGCCATGGAACATACGCCCGGCTGTTCGCCCACCCAGTTGGCAAGGGTGGAGTCGAAGAGCTGGATATAGTAAGTACCTACATCCTGTTTCACCCATTCATCGAACAGGGTACAGAGGAAGTTTCCCCATTGTTCCGGGCTAACGGAGAAGTCCGCCAGTTCCGTAGCTTTTTCCTTATCGGTCAGTGAGGCCAGATGGCGTCCGTCTTGGTGCGGCATGATGCGTTCTACGATAGGAGCGAACTGGATATAATGAGAACCGATTTCTTTGAAGAAATGATAGAATTCAAGGGGATAGTCGGCGTTGAAGTCATTTACTACCGCCATCGCGTTCCATTCTACTCCGTGCTTTTTCAGCAGGTTGATGCCTTGCATCACTTTGACAAAGGATGGTCTTCCAAGCCTGTTTTTACGGTATTCGTCATGAAACTCCTGCGGCCCGTCGATAGATACGCCCACCAGCCAATTGTTCTCTTTGAAGAACTCGCACCATTCGTCGGTGAGCAGTGTGCCGTTGGTTTGTATGCAGTTGTCAATCGTCCGTCCGTTGGCGTATTTCTTTTGCAGTTCCATCGCTTTTTTGTAGAAGGCCAGCGGGCGCATTAGGGTTTCTCCGCCGTGCCAGGTGAACAATACTTGAGGCATTGTTTGCGAATTGATATATTCTTCAATGAACTTCTCCAGCAGTTCATCGCTCATCACGTGTTTTGGATTGTTTACATACAGTTTGGACTTCTCCAGATAATAACAATAATCGCATGCCAGGTTGCATACAGCCCCTACGGGCTTGAGCATTACATAAAGAGGTTTGGCAAAAGGAGCATAGGTTGACATGTATATTTCTCCGTTTTTTATATTTATGATTGTGCAAAAATACGTAAACCAAATGAAAATTCCTTTCTTTCTATCCCGTTTATAAGGAATATTAATACCTTTGCCACGTATAATTCATAAATCGTTTCCTGCATGATTAGAATGAGTGTAAATCGTATTTTGCCTCTTTTGCTTTTACTCGTGTTTTTCACTTCTTGTGCCCGAAAATACAAGGTGGAAGGCAGTTCTTCAGTGACAAGCCTTGATGGAAAAATGTTGTTTCTTAAAACTCTTCAGAACGGGCAGTGGGTAGCTGTCGATTCTGCGGAAGTTATTCATGGGCTTTTCTCAATGAAAGGTCCTGTAGATTCTGTGATGATGGTAACTCTCTATATGGACGATGAAGGGATTATGCCGCTTGTACTGGAAGACGGTAAGATAGAAGTCTCTATTTCAAATACGCAATTGGCAGCTAAAGGGACATTGCTCAATGATCGGCTGTATGAGTTTATAGAAAAACGGAATGCACTGGAACTGCAGATAGAGGAGCTCGACCGCAAAGAGGCGCGTATGGTGCTGGACGGAGCCAATTTGGAAGATGTCCATAAGGAGCTGGCGAAAGAAGGGGAAACTCTTGTTGAAGAAATGAATAATTATGTGAAGCAGTTCATCATTGACAACAATGAAAATGTTTTGGGTCCAAGCGTGTTTATGATGATGTGCAGCACATTACCGTATCCTGTCATGACTCCGCAGATAGAGGATATTATGCGAACCGCTCCATTGGCATTCAAGCAGAATCAGTTGATAAAGGAATTCCTTTCAAAAGCGAAGGAAAACATGCAGTTGATTGAGGAACACCAGCGCGTCAGGCAAAATGCTTCAACTGATACTTCCGCCAATAAACCGTAGGCAGTGCGGATGAAAGACTTCAACGGTCTTGATCTTCGTTTTTAACCATTCCTTTAAACTTCTCCGGAAGGCTGCTTTCTACTGCTGTATAGGCTTCCGCCATAGTTGCCTTGATGTTCTCCACTCCTTGTCCCTTAGGGGCAATCGGTTCATGAATCGTCAGTATCATGCGGTGGCGGTGTATCCACTTGCCCGTGCGGGGAAGTATCTCAAACGAACCGTCGATGGTAACGGGCACTACCGCCAGCTGCAGTTCATCTGCCAATTGGAAGGCTCCTCTCTTGAAGTATCCCATGTGACCGGTGAATGTGCGTGCTCCTTCGGGGAATACTACCAATGATACTCCATCCTTTAAGGAAGCCTCTGCCTGGCGCATGGTGGCCAGTACTTTTTTAGGACTGGAACGGTCTACGAAGATATGTCCCGCGCTTTCGCATGCTTTGCCTACGAACGGAATCTTTCGCAGGCTTTTCTTCATCATCCATTTGAAGTTTCTGCCCAAGAAGCCGTAAATCAGGAAAATATCGAAAGAACCCTGATGGTTTGGGACAAACACATAAGAAGTACGTTTGTGAAGTTTCTCGCGTCCGTTTATCTTTACCGGGATGAGCAGCAGGTAGCAAATCAGTTGTGACCATATTTTACCCGGATAATATCCCCAGAAATGAGCGCCCCCCAGTAACGAACCGATAATTGTGACCAATGCGGTAAGGACAGTCAGGACCAATAAAACAGGCAGTGCAAAGCAAATCTGGTAAATATTGTAGAGTATTTTCATGGGTTGTGGATTTTATTGCCACAAAGATAGGTCTTTTTTATATTCTGTCACTCTTTCTCGCTAACTAATTTTATGACGGTGACTTCGGGCCATGCACCGAAGCGGAAAGGCAGACCTACGTATCCTATACCGACATTTACATACAGGGCGCGTTTGCCTTCGTAGTACATACCGCTCCATTCAGGGTAGATGAGAGAAGATAATGAGTGTCCGCATATTTCCATCTGCATGGCGTGCGTATGTCCGGAAAGGGTTAACTCTATATCCGAATCAGGCAAAACTTCGCGTCGCCAGTGCGTAGGGTTATGGCTGAGCAGTATACGGAACATGCCTTCCGTGCCTTGCATGGCTTTGGATAAATCGGCGAATTGTGAGAAAGGCGGTTCACCGTCGTTCTCAACACCTATCAGCGCTATGCTGTCGCCCTTATGATATAGGATGCAATGCTCGTTATTCAGCATTTCCCAACCCATATCTTTTTGCTGTCCTATTAGATACTCCAAGTTGGCTGCTTCCTCTTTTCTGTTATGCCAGCGGTAATATGTCCCGTAATCGTGATTGCCGAGGATAGAATATACTCCGTCGGGAGCATGAAGCAGGGAAAGTGTCTCTTTGAAACCGTCCAGTTCGTGGCTTTGCTGATTGACTAAATCACCGGTAAAGACAATGAGGTCCGCTTGCTGTTCGTTCACCAGCGTAACCAGACGCCGGATAGCTTCCGGATTTCCTAACCAACTGCCTATATGTATATCCGATAGCTGAAGAATGCGGTAACCGTCAAAACCTTTGGGAATGTTGGGCGAGCGATATTCGACATTCTTTATCTCAAAGCGCGTGATACCGGCAATGGCTCCGTAAAGGATATTGGCAAAACCGATTATCCCCAATATCAATCCGAGAAGTGTGTAAGGAAGCCGGTGGGCAACGAAAGGAAAACGGGGATTCCTGAACGGCGTATGGAAAATGATGAATGACAAAAGGCGGCTGATTCCCCGCATCAATATGCCAAACAGCGAACAAAGCATGAATACCGTCTTCGGGACGGCAAACAGCATTACGGTCACTGCCAGCCTGCCGATGCCTTGCGGATGGCGTGAAAGCGCATTGTCACCTGTCATATAGATGTAATACATATATATAGCTACCAGCACAACTGTAGGAAGCCAATACACACTGCGCCAAAGTATGTTACGTGTTCTCTTTACGATGTACACCAAGTAGATGTACATGTCCGGTAAAAGCAGGCATAAGATAAGTATGAGAGTTATTCGGTGCATATATCTTTCAATTCTTCTATGTTCTTTTTAATGCTGTCGAGGTGTTTGTAAACGACTTTTTTATATATGAAATAAATAAGAAGTGCATCCAGGATGATGTAGCAACCGAGCAAGACGGCTTGTATCATGAGAGGCAGTGTATAGTAATCCATTATCCAGAAGAACAGTATGGTGAAGATAACGGTCCAGGCAGCTACTGCCCATATTTCGTAACGGGTCCAGTTACGGAATCTGGTCATGCGTCGGCTCACTTCGGCTACGGACATTTCGTCTATGTGGGTGTTCTTGTTCCAAAGGTAGGTTTTCCAGTCCCACCACATACCGCTGAGAATAGTTACGGTAATGAAAATCAGAAACAGAATTATCTTGTTCTGCAAATGCTCGTTGAAACCGAAGGTAGGCAGTAAGAACCACACCAGCAGGATGACAGCCAATCCTACCGCACCTGTTCCAAGTGAGAAGCGTTGCAGGATAACGAGTCGTCCCAAACTGTGCCGGGTATTTGTTTTATAATTTGCAATCAGTTCTTTTATCTGTTTCTCATCGGCAATAGGTTCCTTTTGCAACTGTGCATCCAGGGCATTCCATGATTTTTTCAGTTCGTCCAGTTCCATATATTAATCCTCCTTATTCATCTTTTTCAGTTTGTCTTTAATACGGTTGAGTTTGGTGGCCACGTTGGTTACGGTCAGTCCGGTAATCTCGGAAATATCTTCATAGCTTTTTTCTTCCAGATAAAGCAGGATGATAGACTTCTCCAACTGTCCCAGCCGGTTTATCATCCGGTAGAGTTGCTGTAACATGGCTTGCGTTTCGTCGTCCTCTTCGCTGCGGTCGGCTTCCTGGGTGAGGGTGACAATCTCCGGAATGTTCTTTTCTTTCCGTATGAAGCTGATACAGGTATTCAAGGCGATACGGTAAATCCACGTCGAGATTTTACATTCCCTTCTGAATTTAGGAAACGCTTTCCATATATTGAGCACTACTTCCTGATACAGGTCATTAAGAGTCGCGTTCGGAGTGGTGTACAGGTAACACACCTTATAGATGACGCGCTCATATTCCCGTATGACGGACAGAAACTCTTGTTCTACATTTTCCATTGTGTATGCTTGCTCGAATCGCTTTTATTCTGTTTGTCGTAAGAGAAACCGGAAAATCACACTTGCAACATTTAACTCTTTAAATTTGCTGCCAGGAACTTTCGCATTTCCTCAATCGGTTTACCGCGCCGGCAGGCATAATCTTCCAACTGGTCTTCACCAATCTTGCCTACGGCGAAATAGCGTGACTGGGGATGTGAAAACATAAGACCACAGACAGAAGCATGCGGATACATGGCTCCGTTTTCGGTGAGCGTAATGCCTATCTGTTTCATATCCAGCAATTCGTCCAATATAAAGTTTACGGATTGGTCGGGTAGGGAAGGATAGCCTACTGCCGGACGGATGCCCTGATATTTCTCAACCAGCAAATCCGGAATGGAAAGCGATTCATCGGGAGCATATCCCCAGACTGTCTTGCGCACATATTCGTGCATCTTTTCTGTTGCGGCTTCGGCAAGCCGGTCTGTCAGGGTCTGTACGAGAAGATGCTTATAAGGATCGTCTTTATAACATCCTTCGCTCTCCGCACTGACGGAAGATGCAAAAAGCCCTATCGTATCCGGCACTCCGGATGAAAGAGGCCGTATGAAATCGCTCAGGCAGAGAAACGGACTTCCGTCCGGATGAGGTGTCTGCTGGCGGAGCAGAGGGAACACCGTATCTTCGATGATGAGATTGTCTCCCTCTGCATTGGCACTGCATAGCCTGTAAATACATTGCACCGAAATTTTCTCATCCAACCGGTTGAGTACTCTGCCGGCTTCCTTAAACAATTGCATAGCCTCTGCGGCTTTGGAGCGTTCTTCTTGCGGAAAAGCCGCAAGCCACATGGCGCGGCAGGAATCGCAACCGTGAATGTTGGCGATTGCTGCAAACTTGGGTTGAAAGCCCCAGGCATGGAAAAAATAAATCCAGTTGATATAGGGGCTTACTTCATGGATTTTATAATTGATAGTTGGCAATTGATAATCTCTATATAAGGTTATGCTCTGAATAGATAATACTATATTATGCTCCTGCCGACGGATAATCAAACCGCAGCTCTTCACCGCGGTAAGAATCGTTCACAGTATTGCCGTTGTAAATAAGATGTCCGTTGGCAAACGTTTTTTCTACTTTCCAGTTGAACGTATGCCCTTCCAAAGGACTCCAGCCGCATTTGCTCAGAATCTTGTCGGTAGTGACTTCCCAGGGAGAGTTAGAGCGTACCAGCACTAAATCCGCCTGATAGCCTTCACGGATATATCCACGCTGGCAAATACCGTATATCCGGGCAGGTGCATGACACATTTTCTGAACAACCGTTTCCAGTGAGAACACTCCTTCGTCCACCAGTTCTAACATACTGACAAGGGAGAATTGTATCATAGGCATACCGGACATTGCTTTCAAAGCCCCGCCCTCTTTCTCGCTCAACAAGTGAGGGGCGTGGTCGGTGGCGATAACGTCAATCAGTCCTGAGTTGACAGCGGTCCGCAGTGCTTCCCGGTCTGTTTTTCGTTTAACGGCAGGATTACACTTTATGCGTGCGCCCAGACTGTTGTAGTGCGTCAGCGTAAAAAGTAAATGCGCTACACATGCTTCAGCGGTGATGTTCTTGTTTGCCAAAGGTTCGTCACTGAACAGTTGCAGTTCTTTGGCTGTGGAAACATGCAGGATGTGCAGGCGCGCTCCGGCAATCTTTGCCAGACGGACAGCCAGTTCGGAAGAGGCATAACATGCCGGAACGGAACGGATACTGGGGTGGGCACTGACGGGAATGTCATCCGCTCCTTTATATTTTTGCTTGTATTTCTCGATATTGTTTTTTATTGTTTCCTGATCTTCGCAATGGGCGGCAATCAGCATATCCGTACCGTTGAATATATTCAGCAGGCTGTTCATTTTATCCACCAGCATATTACCGGTACTGGAGCCCATGAACAGCTTGATGCCGCAAACGCGGTGTTTGTCCAGCTTGTCAAATTCCGTATAGTTGTTGTTGGTTGCTCCGAAGTAGCAGGAATGGTTGACGATACACTTCTCATTCAGCAAGTCGAGTTTGGCATTCAAGGCATCCAACGTTACGGTCAGCGGATTGGTATTGGGCATGTCCATAATGGAAGTCACCCCGCCGGCAGCCGCTGCACGGCTTTCCGTCAGAATATCTGCCTTATGGGTAAGACCCGGATCACGAAAATGCACATGGTCATCGATAATGCCGGGCAGCAGGTAGCAGCCTGTTGCATCAATCACTTCTTCACAAGGGGCGGAAAGAGGCTTCCAGTTGGTAAGTACTTCGGCGATGCGCCCGTTTTCTATCACTACCGAGCCTTGTACGCTTTGTCCTTCGTTGACAATCGTAGCGTTGTGTATCAGTGTTCTTTTCATATCTTTAGTTTTTTAAGTCTGGATATTTATGGAACAGGCTGTTCCATTTCAGCCGGATAACTCCGAACACGGCTTCTCCGAAAATACTGCTGTTCATCTTGGATGTTCCCAGTTCGCGGTTGATGAAGATAACCGGCACTTCCTTTACATTCGCTCCGCATTTGTAAGCGGTGAATTTCATTTCTATCTGGAAAGCATACCCTTTGAAGCGGATGCCGTCCAGATTGATGGTTTGCAATACCTTGCGGCGGTAGCATACAAAGCCGGCGGTAGTGTCATGTATGGGCAATCCCGTGATAAACCGTACATATTTGGAAGCGAAATAAGACATCAGCACACGTCCCATAGGCCAGTTTACCACATTCACGCCGCTGACGTAGCGCGAGCCGATGGCCACATCCGCTCCCTCTTCGGTACAAGCCCGGTAGAGGCGGGGTAGGTCTTTGGGGTTATGGCTGAAATCGGCATCCATTTCGAATATATATTGGTAGTCGCGTTGCAGAGCCCATTTGAATCCGGCTATGTAGGCCGTACCCAGTCCCAGTTTTCCCTTACGCTCCACCATAAACAGGCGGTGGGGAAATTCGCGTTGCAAGTCTTTTACGATGGCGGCTGTGCCGTCGGGAGAACCGTCTTCGATGACAAGTATGTGGAATCCGTGTTCCAGGGCAAAAACGGCACGGATGATATTCTCGATATTTTCCCGTTCATTGTAGGTGGGGATGATGACAATACTGTCTGATGTCTGCATATTCATTGAAAATAGATGGAGCTTGTTATTGGGAACAAAAGTAGTGCTTTTCTATTACTTACAGATAAAACTAAGGATTATTTATGTATTTTTGCAACGGAAATTCGTTATGGAACATTTATGAGTTTACACAGATTATCGGTTTCTCTTAATCTGTGTGACTTTGTGTAATCTACGGTGAACTAAAAAAGACAGCAATGATTATTACCGAACTACAACAATTATACGCCACCCACCCCAATGTAGAAGGCATGTGCAAGTTGCTAAAGGACAATTCCGTCCGTCATCTCTATTGCAGTGGTTTGTGCGCCTCTGCCGCCTCACTGTTTTCATCCGTGCTGGTGCAGCGGGCGGAATGTCCGTTTGTCTTTATCCTCGGCGATTTGGAAGAGGCGGGATATTTCTACCACGACCTGACACAGATTTTGGGAACCGGACAGGTGTTGTTTTTTCCTTCTTCTTTCCGCCGTGCCATAAAGTACGGCCAGAAAGATGCGGCTAACGAGATTCTCCGTACGGAAGTGCTGAGCCGTTTGCAAAAGGGAGAAGAGGGGTTTTGTGTAGTTACCTATCCGGATGCGTTGGCGGAAAAAGTTGTATCCCGTAAGGAACTGGGAGATAAAACCTTGAAGCTTCATGCCGGCGAAAAGGTGGATATGGACTTTGTTACGGAAGTGCTGCGCAGCTATGGGTTCGAGTATGTGGATTATGTGTACGAGCCGGGGCAGTATGCTGTGCGCGGCAGTATTATCGACGTCTTTTCCTTTTCGTCCGAGTTTCCTTTCCGTATCGACTTTTTTGGAGATGAGGTGGAGAGTATCCGTACTTTTGAAGTGGAGAGCCAGCTTTCCAAAGAGAAGAAAGAGGAGATTGTCATTGTCCCCGATTTAAGCCGTAGCTTGGAGCAAGGGGGGAATGGTGGCATGGTTTCTTTCTTGGATTTTCTGCGGCCGGATACCTTGCTGGCGATGCGTGATTTCCTTTGGTTGCGGGAGCGTATTCAGGTCGTCCACGATGAATCGCTTACCGCACAGGCTATTGCAGCCTGCGAAGCCGAAGAAAACGGTGCAATCTCTCTGGAAGGTAAGTTGATTGATGGAGGAGAGTTTACTTTGCGTGCCCTTGATTTCCGCCGCATGGAATTCGGTACGAAGCCCACCGGAACGCCGGATGCGACAGTTGCATTCAGCACCGTTGCACAGCCTATCTTCCATAAGAATTTCGACTTGGTGGCAGAAAGTTTCCGCGACTATCTTTCCCGCAACTATACCCTCTATATATGCAGCGACAGTCTGAAGCAGACCGACCGTATCCGCGCTATCTTTGAAGACCGGGGAGATAATATCTCCTTCACACCCGTTGAACGTACCCTGCATGAGGGTTTTGCCGACGATACGTTGCGTCTCTGCATCTTTACCGACCACCAGCTTTTCGACCGTTTCCATAAATACAACCTGAAAAGCGATAAAGCCCGCAGTGGCAAGGTGGCCCTGAGCCTGAAGGAGCTGAACCAGTTTACCCCTGGAGATTACGTGGTACATACCGACCACGGCGTGGGGCGTTTTACGGGATTGGTACGTGTTCCCAACGGAGACACTACGCAGGAAGTAATGCGCCTGGTCTATCAAAATGACGATGTGGTCTTTGTCTCCATCCACTCTTTGCACAAGGTTTCCAAGTACAAAGGCAAAGAAGGTGAAGCTCCCCGTCTCAACAAATTGGGAACCGGTGCGTGGGAGAAACTGAAGGACCGTACCAAGACCAAGATTAAGGATATAGCCCGCGACCTGATAAAACTCTATTCGCAACGGCGCGAAGAGAAAGGCTTCCAATACAGTCCCGACAGTTTCCTGCAACGGGAGCTGGAAGCGTCTTTTATTTACGAGGATACCCCCGACCAGAGCAAGGCGACTGCCGACGTAAAGGCGGATATGGAAAGTGCCCGTCCCATGGACCGGCTGGTATGCGGCGATGTAGGATTCGGCAAGACCGAGGTTGCCATACGTGCCGCTTTCAAGGCGGTGGCGGACAACAAGCAGGTTGCCGTTCTCGTTCCCACCACTGTCCTTGCCTACCAGCATTTCCAGACTTTCAAGGAGCGTCTGAAAGGTTTGCCTTGCCGTGTGGAATATTTGAGTCGTGCCCGGACGGCGGCACAGACTAAATCCGTTGTCAAAGGTCTTGCGGGGGGGGAGGTGAATATCCTTATCGGTACGCACCGCATCTTGGGCAAGGATGTTAAGTTTAAAGACCTCGGCCTGCTGATTATCGATGAGGAACAGAAGTTCGGCGTTTCCGTCAAGGAGAAACTCCGCCAGTTGAAAGTAAACGTGGATACCCTGACCCTGACCGCCACTCCCATTCCCCGCACTTTGCAGTTCTCCCTGATGGGTGCGCGCGATTTAAGCGTTATTCAGACGCCGCCTCCCAACCGTTACCCCATTCAGACGGAGGTGCATACTTTCGGTGATGAGATTATCACTGATGCCATTAACTTCGAAATGAGCCGCAACGGACAGGTGTTCTTTGTAAACAACCGTATCTCCAATCTTTCGGAACTGAAAGCGATGATAGAGCGCAACATTCCCGATTGCCGTGTCTGTATCGGTCACGGACAGATGGAACCTGCCGAACTGGAGAAGATTATTCTCGATTTTGTCAACTATGATTATGACGTCTTGCTCGCCACCACCATTATCGAGAGCGGTATCGACATACCGAACGCCAATACCATCATCATCAACCAGGCACAGAATTTCGGTTTGAGCGACCTGCACCAGATGCGCGGCCGTGTGGGGCGCAGCAACAAAAAGGCTTTCTGCTACTTGCTTGCTCCCCCCTTGTCCTCGCTTACTCCTGAAGCCAAACGCCGCCTGCAGGCCATCGAGAACTTCTCCGATTTAGGTAGCGGTATCCACATTGCCATGCAGGACCTCGACATCCGCGGTGCGGGTAATATGCTCGGCGCGGAGCAAAGCGGTTTTATTGCCGATCTGGGCTACGAAACTTATCAGAAGATATTGTCCGAAGCCGTACGTGAGCTTAAGACCGACGAATTTGCCGACCTCTATGCTGATGAATTGAAAGGCGACGGTACTATCAGCGGCGAGCAGTTTGTTGACGAATGCCAGGTGGAAAGCGATCTCGAACTGTTGCTGCCCGCCGCCTACGTCACCGGTAGCAGCGAACGTATGCTGCTCTATCGCGAATTGGACGGATTGACGCTGGACAGAGACGTAGATGCTTTCCGTGCCCGTCTCGAAGACCGTTTCGGACCTGTTCCGCCCGAAACGGAGGAACTGCTCCGCATCGTTCCCCTACGCCGTCTTGCAGCGCGTCTGGGAACGGAAAAGGTGTTCCTTAAAGGCGGTCGCATGACGCTGTTCTTTGTTTCCAATCCGGACAGCCCTTACTATCAGAGCCTGGCTTTCGGCAAAGTCATCGCCTACATGATGAAATATACCCGCCGTTGCGACCTGCGTGAGCAGAACGGCAAGCGGAGCATGGTGGTGAAGGACGTCACTACCGTGGAAGAGGCTGTGTCGGTGTTACAGGAGATTGTGGCGATGCAGGCGGAAGAATGATTCTATTGGCTTACGACTTTATTCTAAATTCCGGAACATGAGTTGGCATCGGCCATACGGGCAAAGGAGCAATATGCTCGTGGAGAATATATCTTTGTTTATTATTGATATAATGAGAGAAGTCTTCAAAAACGGATTCGATATGCTCCGTTTTTGAGGACTTCTCTGTATATAAGCGGTAACCGGATATCCTCAACTATTTGAGTGCATCCGTAAAATGGTCTCCGTACTGAGCGGTATTGTAAATGATTGCCCACAATGAAGCCCATAGTATTCCGCGGCCGTAGTATTTATTGTCGGTGGTACTTGCCAGCGCACTATAAGTCGGTGTCCAGGTATTGGTATGCTGGCTGTCGCCGATAACTATAATTCGCCTTTGCAGGTCGACAGACAAGGAACATCCGTAACCGGGCACTTCCAGTACATGGGTTACTCCGGTAGGCGTGTCAAAGCTTCCGCTTATCCCGTCTCTATAAAACAAGGCGGTGAAGTCAATGGATTGCGACGGCTTGTAATTGCTGAACGGTCCGTTTTTGACAATATAATCCCATACAGGATCGTTGGAATGAGTTCCGACCCAAGTTGCAGATATGCTACTGTTGCTCTTGTAGGTATATCCCAATGAGGCGATCTTGGTGAACAAGGCCTGATTATCCGCGACACTGTTGTCAAGAGTGATTACGGTAATTCTGTTCTTGCCGGGACTGCTCTTGAGCCAAGTAAGCAGATTGTCATAATAATTTGCAATTCTGCTTGTGTATGTTCCCGAGAAGAGAATGTTCACATTGTCCGGAATGTCTGCGCCTACTCCCGCATTGTTATTGTCGCTGTTCGGCAAAGTCGGTACTGCCGGAGTATAGACTATTCCTTGAGGACCGAAGAATGTGCCGTAATTGCCGTATTCGCGGAATGTGCTGAAAATGCCGTTGCCGAGTGAACCGTAGCCACCGGAAAGATTGGCGGTGTTAATCGCTATGGGCTGAAGCACCGTTCTTACGATAGCCAGACGGATTGTTACTGCCGTTCCGGCCAAAGTAAGTTTTACATTATAGGTGATGTTCCGGTTGGCGTCCTTGTACAGTGTTTTGGGAAAATTGACCTTGAATTTGGTACTCATGGTGTATTCGCTTCCCCAAGACATCTCCGTACCGTTTTCGCCGGTCATTTTTATATTGTACGCATGAGCCGTTGCCGGTTCGGGTTGTTCCAGTTCGGCAATCCATCGCATCCCGCTACCGCCTTGCAGAGTTATAAGTTGGGTCTCGTCCGCATTTTCGGATATGTAAAGCGTGTTGCCCGGAACTCCTGTACCGAATGACATTGGTTGCTGGCTGATGTCGATTACATGAGACTTCACTCCGGGAGAGGCTTTCAAAGCCAGATAGAGCCGGGCTTTCAGGATACCGTTGCCTTCATTATGACTTTTGGCCTTTACGGTGATACGGTTGAGCTTGGGATCGGACGCATCGTGCGTGTCCTTTACTTCAAAGACTGCCGCATCGTTGCCTTCAAGCACGTATTCCCATTCGTTGACGGTTGAGCCGTCTGCCGTCAATCCGGGGTTGACAAGGAACGAATTGGTATTGTTGCCGGTGATTGTCAGTTCACCGTCGTATTCAAAGTCGATGGAAGCAATATCCGGTGTCAGCGTAAATCCGGGCACACCGTCCTGAATCAGTAACATGGTGCCTTGTACCGAAGGGTCTTCTTTCAAGCTGACTACCATAAAACCATAACGCGGACTGATACCTGTGTTGCCGGTATGGGTATAGACGGGAATAATGTTGTTTACAGCTTTACTGCTGTCGTAATCGGTTACGGCGGCGGAACCCGTTTGGGCAAAAGAGAAGAAAGCACCGGCTCCCGGGGGATAGATGCTTGCGCTCCACTCTCCCGAACTCTTTACTGCAATGGGAGATGCAGCCACACCGGCGGTATTGCCAAAATGGGAAATGGTTTTCGGGTTCAGTTCTAGATAGAGGTCTCCGCCTTCCAACTGTACCACGTCTATGGTCGCTTTCAGATTGCCGAAAGAGAGTTCGACGATTCCGCTGCGCCGGTCTTTTACATTGTCCAGTGCAGTGGCCGATACGGTCAGTGTTTTGCCGTTCAGAGTGGCGGACAGACCGTTGTCCAGCACCTTTTTGCTGACGGATAACGTCCCTTCGCCAAAAGTGAATATGCCCAAATCATAACTGCCGCCATTGGGGGTGAACAGAACTTTTTTGGAAGGTATGGCCAGAATGTTGTCACCATCGAATTGCACCGTGCCGTGGCTGTCCATATCCCAGTAGTTGATGGAGTAACTTAAAGAAGTCAGTGTGCCTTTATAGGCTTCCAGTTCGGTGGCATATCCTTCTTTCTTTACGGAATTGACGGTAAGTTTGTACACATTATTGCGTTTGAGCGACTGTCCCGATTCCAGCGGGTGTACATTGACGCGGTGATACGATGCCGTACCGCTCTGCTTGTTTCTTACTTTGATGATGAGGCAGGTAGTCACCTGGTCGTTCTGTTTGGGGGCGGGTACATAGTTTTCGTATGCGTATAGTTTTCCTACAATGTCGGCACCGGCTTCGCTCTCCACTCCGTAGAGTCTTGCAATTCGTTTCGCCGCTTTGTCGAAAGCAGTAGGCTCTCCGTTCCACACAAAGAGGGAAGGGTATCCGTTCCATACGGAAACGGATTCAAGCGTATATCCTGCCGCCGAGTTATACACGTCGAAACGGGCAACGGAACGTTGCAATACTATGCTGATTTTAGTATCTTCCGATTCTTTTCTAAGCGAAGCGCTCATAAGCAATGCTTCGCTCACTATCGGTTTTGTAATATATTCGGGGATATCTGCGGATGTACCTGCCATAAAAGCCTGTACTTCCGCCCGGGCTGTTTTGAAGTTGCTGTTCTTAATGGCGTTTTTCCAGTCGTCCATACTTTGCGAACCGTCTGTGGGCAGATAGTTGCTTCCCATATTGGCTACAGCTAAAATATCATAAGCATCTGTCGTTTTTAGTCCTATATCCGAAAAGTCGAACACAATGTCGGTATTCATCTCCAAGGGAGAGCCGGATGCAGAGGTCAGTTCTTTCCAGCCTTTGAATGTGCCGGTACCGTTACCGTTTGATTCGAAGAAAATCAAATCGAGCGTTTTTATATTTTCTTCCCCGGCTTCCGGTGCGATGGCCGCACGTGTAGCCAATCCGCTGGCAGGGTCTTGTACACTGAAGCTGATAGTCAGTTTTCTGTTTTCTTGTGGAATGAGCCCGCTATCGTCTTCCAAATTGCAAGACGTGAAAACGGCCGGTATCAGAAGAAAAGCATACCATAATATTTTTCTCATTATGTTGATTGTTTTTATTGTAATGATGTTATATAATTATTCTCCTAAATCGGTGCTGATGTCGCCATCCAGTTCCCAGTCGTTCTGCCCTTGATTATACAGGTGTATTTGTATTTCCAGTCTGATTCGTCCGGAAAGCAGCACGATTGTATCGGAGTTGGTACCGGCGGAGTTTTTATCGTAGTCTCCCAAAGCCGTTATTTTCAGTCCGGCAGGATAGCCGTCGGCATCGTTCACAAACAGGGCTTCGAAGCGGTTGTTGCGGATGCCGTTTGCGATGTTTGTGGCAGGCCCGTTTAGGTCCGTTTTAAAAACCATGGTAATAGCTTCTGACAGGATGTTGCTTTTCATGCCGATAGTAACAGCAGAGTTTGCCTTGCGGTATAATACCGCTTCACGCTTTTCCGTCCACAAGTAGTAATTGCCGCTTGCTCCCATCTGTCCTTCCGTCATGTCCCATTCTATGATGTTGACATTGATATGGACGGAAGGCTGGCTGGCGGCTGTTGCCTTATCCGCATATCCCGGACCGTCGGCAGAATTGATATTGAATACGTACTTCTTGTTCCGTATGATTTTGATGAGCTTGTCTGCATCGGTATCTTCAAAATCAACGGGGTAATAGCCTTTCGTTCCTTTGTATTCGGCTCCGATGACGAGGCGGGTATGCTTCTTGTCTGCAGTTTCGTTCTCCGTATCGTTGTCGTACAGATAAAGCTTGTTGGCAATGGAACGGTCGGTGCTGTTGTAGCTGTCCGATTCCAAAGTCAGGCCGGTCTGCATATCTGCGGGTGAAGAGGCTTCCAGAGCCTGCCCATCTGTAACATTAGCAGGGACGTTGCCTAAGAAGCCCTTGTCGGGCACATGAAACAGGGTGATGTCTTTTAATATAAAATAGTCGATGCCATTGGCTACATACACATCTACTGATGCGACCGAACGGGTCAGGCTCAGTAGCGGCCAATAATTGATTACACGGTCGTTTACATCCTGCTTCTTCAGCATTCCCCACATGGGCAGGCTGGTAAAAGCTGTATTTTCCTGGAGCAGCCTTTGAGGGTTTGCATCAACCAAGGTTTTTCGAAAGACTTCCCAATCCGCCTGCTGCCTGTATTGTTTTTCCGTGGCTTTATCGGGAAGCATTTCCCCGATGAAGCTACGGCAATTGGCCAAGAAATAGGCATCGTAGTCTTTGCCTACGGGAAGAGTCGTCCGCAACTTTCCGTTTATCTTGAAAGTCGCCCGCCAACATATAAACTTTCCGTTGGAATCGAAAAGCAATATATCCAGATTATCGATGATGTTTTCGTCCGGAGTGGCTGACGGGACATTGCGGGGCGTTCTGTCCGCTGCAACAGTAATTTCCACTTCGGATTCGTCCGAAGCGTACGTAATGGGAGTTTCGTCTTCAATCCTTGACTGACACGACCAAAGTCCCGCCAATGCGCATATTGTTAATAGTATAAATGATTTTCTCATATTTTTACCGTTTTTTTATTAAAGTACAGTCACTGCCTTACGAATCTGCCATGAGCCGACTGTAATAATCGCTTCCATTTTCGTCGGTCTGATTACAACATTGATTTGTGCGCCTCGTAGCGCTTGAGTCTCCGTATCTACGCTCAGGCAGGCTGCTCCGTCTTCAAGAATCGTGACAACAATGTTGTCTCTCTGCCCGGTTGCCGAATCGACGGAAGCAGGCATGACCTTGTTCTCCGCAACGTATTCATTGCTGCTTTCTATATAGGCGAAGCTGTCTTCTATCACAATCCTGCTGCCGTTTTGTTTGTCTTCAGCAATATTGTATGAATGGGATGAACCGTAAATGGCCATGCTGAGTGTTCCGGAGTATCGGGTTGCGAAATTGCTTCCTTCTTCTATGGTGACGGAAATGCTGCATAACTGTTTTTGGACATCGACACTGAGAATACGGTTTTCCTGTCGGTTGTGGGTAAACGCCATACTTCTCAGGAAGAGTTCCTGCATGGAACCGTTATAGGCAGATGACAGCTTCGTGGCATGTTCGCCCATACTGAACCTGGCGGTGGAATAGCTTTCATCGTCATGCAATGCGGGGGAAGTCTTTTTGATATCCTCGTTGCCTGTCAATGTCCATGCCACAAGATAGGCATTTCCCGAATAGGACAACTCAAGAGGGTAAGGCTTACCCCCTTTGATGTTTTCATAGGGGATATGCCTTTCATTCATCTTTTTTCCCTGGTCGTCATACAGATATAATTCTATGTCTTCGGCTATGGTTTGGTCAAAGCCGGCCGTGTTGCCGTCATACGTGAAGAGCAGATTCAATGAGCCCTCGTCACAACCTGTGTGAGGACCTTCATGGGTACATCCGGTGAGGGATAATGCCATTGATATTATTAGAATTACTTTCTTCACGATATTTGTACGTTTATAGGTCTACATCTTGGGTTCTGACATCCCACTTGGCTACTTCAATGTCTATTGTAATGCTGCTTTCGGAAGGGTCGATAACAGGTCCTTCTTCTTCGGCTTCTTTCGGAGTACCCCATCCTACGGTAGTGATGTCCTGCATCGTGATGCGGTAAATGCTGTTACGGAATATTTTCCAAGCGTCGTCTTTCAGAAGATTGACTCTCCAGTAGCGGGTCACATCTGAAACTCCTGTGCCAGAGAATGTTCCCTTGATGATGAAAGCCACAACTTCATCTTTGTCGAATACCGTTGCCGCCTGTCCGTTGCCGCCTTGCAGCATGGTAGGAATGTTTTCGTATACATAGACCGGTTTGTCGTAGCCAGCCGGCAGGAAGCCGTTTGATGTTTCGCTGTTATCATCGCTTTTTACGGAATATACGGTCTCTACAGTTGCACCGTCGGGGCTGAATGTAGTTTTGAAGTTGGATGCAGTGGCAAAACGTTCCCAGTTTGTCAGGTTCTCGTATTCAAAAGCCAGTGATTGGTTGATGCCGTTGATTACCATATAACCCTTGAATGTCCATTTCAAATCGTTTGGAACGGTTTCGGAAGTGCCGAGTCCCAATATTTTAAGCAACTCGGCATCGGGTATTTTTATTTCGTTGGTAGGGGCTACCCTGGGGCTTTCAACCTTACTCAGCAAACGGCGTATGGAAAGGCTTAATTTGTTTGTCTCGCCTTCCACTACATTGGCCGTCCCTTCTGCCGCCATGGCAAACCCGAGGGAAGTACTGATGTCCGAACGGGAGTTTGTGCCATCCAAAGAAAGCTCTTTGTATGAGCTGCTCTTTTTGAAATCTGCCAAAGAGGCAGGGGCGGGTGAGGGTTCACCTAAGTTTTGGTTGGCAGCAGTAAGGATGGTCAGACTGCCGGCGTTGACAAGGAATGTGTATTGATTGTCGGATGCCACGCTTGCCGGTTTATAATACTTCTGGAAAGAACCGTCGCTGTTGAAAACAAAGAACTCCAATGAGTTGATGTCGTTTTCGTTGGTTGCGCCCGTTTCTTCTCCTGTCAGTGCACGGGTGTCGGCATTTCCTTTTATATTGACGGTAATGGGGGTTAACTCACCTTTGCCGGGAGTCGGATGATTGTCTGAATCATTGCATGACAGCAATGTGAATGCAGTTGCGGAAACTGCCAAAAGATTTCTTAATTTCATAATTAAAGTTTTGTTAAGTTATTAGAAAAGTGAATTGCATACTCCCTGTCGGGAGTCTTTTTATTTTATATTCTTATTTTTTTTCGTAAAATACCTTGATACAGGTGCTTGAACGGAGTGCCGGAAAGAAGTTCTTCAGCATATAACGGTAAGGGACTCCGGCTTTCAGGTACATAAGTTCGTTCTTTCTGCCACGTTTGCCCGAGCTTCCCTCGACGGGAGTGACACTGAGAATATTGAGTACCGTTTCCTTATCCGGCATATCGGATTTACCGACCATCTGGGACAAACCGTACCAGTCTATCTTGCCGTTAATTACCTCGAATGTACCGGAGTCGAGCCGGGTGTGCCGCATCAGATACTTTTTCAATGCAGCGGCGCGAAGCATTGCAAGGTCGGAGTTTATGCGGATATCGCCATCGGGAGACGCATAACCTGCAATCAGGATATGACTGATGCGACTGTCGGGAGACTGGTTAATCTTCAGGATAATATCGACCAGTAAATCCAGATTCCGACTGTTGTTCCGGTATTCGGGAAGCAGGGTTGCCGAACCAGTTTTAAATAAAATGGAAACAGCATTGCTCCGGTTTTCTTCATCAAATTCGCTTCTCGTGGACTCGTCAGCCAGAAAATCGTAGTCTTGAGCCAGCTTTTCGGCAGTAGTAAGAACAGGTATGACAGTTTCGGCGGTATCGGTAAATTGTACGATTTCCACATCCGGGTCCTGAAGTATTCTGTTGTTGACAACGGCTGTTGTCAGTATGGCTTGTTTGGCGCATAATTTAATGTTGCTTTCAAAGGTAAGTATGCTTCCTCGCATCCAGTCTTCGTATTTCATGGTTGCATTGTACTGTAATGCAGGGGACATCCTCTTCCTTTTGCCAATTATTGCAAAAGAGGGGAACCGTGCTTGATGAACGCCATCGGAAATTACCGGAGTAACCGTAATGCGTTCCGGCTTTCGGGTATTGAACCGGGCGGAAGCACAACTGAAGCTGAGCTCTATACTGTCACCTGTATTCCGCACTTGAATTTGAGTGATGGACAGGTGTCTTCCCTGAGACCCGCTTTCTGTTGATGCCCGGGCATAGGCAGGTATCAGTAGTGAAATGAATGAAATGATGATAATAATAGGATTCATTAGGTTTATATTTCTCCGGATTATTTAATGTTGTAGATTAATGAAATGCCTATTTGGGTGGGCCCGAAATAGGTCTTTTCAGCATGTTCGGACTTGTTACAGCACCAGTCCCTGTTATCTGTCTTGTCGAATGTGAATTGCACGACTCCTATTCCAAGGTAAGCCTCTATGCCCCATCTTTTGGAGAATGCCCAACTGTATCCGTAATTGATTCCGACTCCTGCTCCCCAACCTTCGTAGCGATAGTTCTTATCGAGCATGCTGAATAGGCTATACCCGGCGATATTGTATTTTGTGACAATGCCATGAATGCCGATAAAATGTCCGTTTGATGCTTCACAAAGCCAGTATCTCACTTCGGGTTGCACTAACCAATGTACCAGCTTGTCATTATCGCCTTTTTTCCCTTCACGGTTCCATGGATTATAGCTGCCGACTATGTTGAGGCTTATCTGTGGGGTTATTCCTATTTCCAAACCCAGATTGGGAGTTAAGGTAGCAGCGTACAGGAGATTTGTTTTGAGAGCCAGATGTGTCTTTTTCTTTTTTATTTTTTCCCATGAGGCGGTTGTGTCGATGTCGATCATCACTTCATTGGTCGGCGGACTGTTTTGCGCTTGTGTCCAAGAGTGTGCCGATAATACCCCTATGAGCATAAGCAGAAGTTTATATTTAGAGTATCGGATTCTGTTTTTAATTGTACGCTGTATCATTGCTACTGACTTTTTGTTACCAACCGATTGCTTTTAAGAGAGTGTTGGAGTCCGGAAAGCCGGATACGATGTCCGGTTTTCGTACTTTTATTATTACTAAGTTCAAGAGAATTTTAATTGGTCGGATGGTATTATTGCAAACGGAACAATTAGCTTCTAATGATATGCCTGTATACTAATTTTTACAAATAGTTATCAGGCAATGTCATCTATCAACATCGATAACTATTCATTTGTTTTATGAAAGTAAGTTTATTTTAATAGAAAAGAATGTTTTAACTTATTGAAAGTTGCCTGTCACAGGATATGGATGGTCCGGTTGTCGGTGCTGTTATTTCCCGTACAGCTTGTCAATCAAATCTTTTCGTCCTATCCGTCGCAGTTCATTGATAATATTTCTCCGTTCTTCGGGTTTGTACCAGAAGAAGAACTGACGTTGTGCCAATTTCTCGCGCTGGGTCTTGGCACTGAATACGGGTTCCAGTGTATAGGGGTGGAAACCAGTGTACCATGCTTCGGTAGCAACGGTCATGGGGGTAGGAGTAAAGTCCTGTACCTGTTCCAGATGAAAGTCCAGACGCTTGGTGATGACAGCAAGTTCCGCCATATCTTCTTCCTTGCAGCCGGGGTGGCTGGAGATAAAGTAGGGGATGAGCTGTTGTCTCAGACCTTCTTCGCGGTTGATACGGTCGAATATCTTTTTGAACTCTCCGAACTGGCTGAATGGCGGTTTGCGCATGATGCTGAGCACCCGTTCCGAGGTATGCTCCGGCGCAACTTTAAGGCGGCCGCTGACATGGCGAACTATGAGTTCGCGGGTGTATTCCTGCGTGCTTTTGTTGGTTTTGGGGTCTTTGCTTTGGTGCAGCAGCAGGTCATAGCGTACACCGCTGCCGATAAATGATTTTTTGATGCCGGGCAGACTGTCTACCGCATGATAAATATCGAGTAGCGGACTATGGTCTGTATTCAGGTTAGGACATACTTTGGGGTGGATGCACGACGGGCGTTTGCACTTCTTACACATGGCTTCATCACGTCCCCGCATCTTGTACATATTGGCAGAAGGACCGCCCAAGTCGCTAAGATACCCTTTGAAATCCGGCAATTCCATTACTGCCTTTACTTCTTTCAATATGCTTTCCTTGCTGCGGCTGACGATAAACTTGCCCTGATGTGCCGAAATGGTACAGAAAGCACAACCGCCGAAACATCCGCGATGAATGTTGACGGAGAACTTAATCATATCGTATGCGGGTATGCGTTTGCCCTTATATTTGGGATGCGGGAGACGCGTGTAAGGCAGGTCGAAAGAACGGTCGAGTTCCGCTTCCGTCAAGGGCGTATAAGGCGGGTTGACAACGACAGTTTGCCTGCCTACGGCCTGCAAGATACGCGAAGCAGCATATTTATTACTCTCTTCTTCGATATGGCGGAAGTTGGAAGCCTGTTTCTTCTTGTCTTTCAGACATTCTTCATGTGTGAATAGGGTGATATCTCCTTCTTGCGGCAGCACTTCTTTCGTAAGATAAGCCAATTGGGGGATGTCAAGAATCGGTTGTTGCTGTTTCAGTTTTCGTACAAGTTCCATAATGGGTTTTTCACCCATGCCGTATATCAGTGCATCGGCACCGCTGTCCACAAGGATGCTTGGGCGCACACGGTCTTGCCAGTAGTCGTAATGTGTCAACCGGCGCATGCTTGCTTCGATGCCGCCCAGTATGACAGGTACATCGGGGTATAGCTTTTTCAGTATTTGGGTATAGACAATCGAAGGATATTCGGGACGCATGTCCGGACGTGCGTCGGGAGTATAGGCATCATCGCTGCGCAGACGTTTGTTGGCAGTGTATTTGTTGACCATGCTGTCCATACAGCCTGCACTGACACCGAAGAAGAGACGGGGACGTCCCAGTTTCTTGAAATCCCGTAAGTCATCTCGCCAGTTGGGTTGGGGTATAATCGCCACACGCAAACCTTCCGCTTCGAGGATGCGCCCAATGACGGCTGCCCCGAATGACGGATGATCCACATACGCATCACCGCTGAACAAAATAACGTCCAGCTTATCCCACCCGCGAAGTTCCACTTCTTTCCTGGTTGTAGGCAACCAATCAGTCAGTCTGTACTCTTTCATGGGTGCAAAGATACGGAAAGTTTTAATTACTTACAGAATTGTACCAGCATTTCCTCTCCGTCATAAATCTCCCGGAAGCCGATTCCCTGTTCGGCAAGATACTCTTTGAGGTCATTAAAGGCGGTTGCATCGTCCATAATGATTTCCAGTTTCTCGCCTTTTCCGGCTTCGCACATGGCCTTTATGGCCGGAATAAGAGGACTGTACAGGTTCTGTCCGCGTGTGTCGATGGTTCTCATTTATTTTCTTCCTCTTCTATGGTTGTTTGTTGGGAAAGCCATTGCAGGTAGAGCTTGATAAGCTGCTGTAATCCGAAGGCTTTCATATTGTTGTGGTAGATAACATCGATGCAGAGGTCGAGCAGGTCTTTGCTGTCCTCTTCCTGGGCGGCGATGAGGGAACGGATATTCAGTTTGAGTTTGTCGAGCACGGTTTCGTCCACGATGCCGTTACTGTCGATGAGATGACGGAAGAGACCGTATTTTTCGATAGTGGCAAGGTTTTCTTCCGATATTTCCAAGTTGCGGGTTCCGCTGGGATTGGCTTGTATAGTGTACATGGCGTTAATGTTTTAATGGTTAATATTCAGTGATTCATATTTTCTGTAAAAGCAAAGATAAGTTTTTCACCACAGATTATACCTATTTCACCGGATTATTTATCAAGATTGCCGTTATTCTCTGTGTACACCTGCATTATCGGCGGAAAAGAAATGCAGAATGGATGCCATAACCGCTGTTCTGCCGGCTTCTTCCCGGATACTTTCAAAGGGAAATGACATGATGAATGTGCGGTAGTCGTTACCTTTATAAGCTACGGCAGTAGGAAGATTTCTCTCGGTATAGGTCATTACGGGAAAGGCGGTTGCCATAGGGCGGATACAATCGGGGGTCGTCACGGGATAAGCCCGTTCATTGGGCAGGCGGGGAATGCTGAGGATGCGCCCCAAACCTTGTATGCCGATATGTTCGCCGGATACCTGTAAGCTGCTGTCGAAACGGTATTTCAGGATGTTTTGGGTGAATTCCCGATTGCCTTGCGAGTCGTTCATGTCGCTGCCTATGTATGCACCGCTGACCAGTAGATTGCCGCCCGACCGGCAGTAAGCTGTCAAGGCACGCTGCATGGACGAAGAGAAAGTTTTGTAATAGGTTGCCCGTGACAGATTGCCGTCCGTCTTTTCCAGTCCCAGAATATAGTCTGCTATTGGATATTCTTCCAATGCTACACTACCGTTTTCTACGGCTTCGTCGCTGCATGAAGTAAAGCTGTAGCTGCCGACGGCCTGTATGGCTTTACCGTGTATAAAGGGATAGTCGAATGTGTTTCCGGTTATTTTTATCCCTTCGTATTCATTGCCGCTTTCTCCCAAACGTTTTCCGGCTTCTTTGCGGTCGAAATTCAGCTGGCTGCCGCAGAGTGATATATCATATAGATAAGGTACTCCGGGGTCTTTCGTCAAATCAAAGCCGGCTTCGTCGGGTGTGTTTATCACAGCAGGGCTACTGATACGGTCGAAACCGTTGATGATGAGAACGCGTGCTTTTTCGTGCTTGGACTTGTATGCGGCAAGGATTTCGGACGGGAAGCTTTCACCACCCCGGTTCACTGCCGTTACTTTGAAGGAATAGACGATGCCCGGTTCTATCTTCAGAGTGTGGAAAGGATTGCTTACGCGTACACCATTGTCAAATCCGCCTCGCCCGATGCGTGTATAGACAATGTATTCGCGGGGTGTGGCAGTCGGTTCCAACGGGTCATCCACTCCTTGCCAGGAAAGTTCCAGGGTATTTTTCTTCTTACCGAAGCGGACGGAGAAATTGTTGACAGGTAAGGGCTGTACGACGTATTCTTTATTATGCTGGGTACAGATATATTGCAGGATGGATTTGTATAGGGCACGACTTGCCGTGAACTTGAATTTGGGGTCGTGTCCCAAGCGCATGTCGGCAAAATTCTGGTGCGACAGAAGTTCTACGATTGTGGAAGGAACAGCAGGCAGGCGGGTCTCGCTATAGTTACGGTTCCACATGCTGCGGCGCGTCCAGTCTGCGTTGAAAGTGGAACGGATGTCCTGTTGCAGACGGGTGAGGAACAGGTCGGTAAGGTCGCGCGAAGCGTAGCGGTTTGTTCCTGCCGCTAACTTGCCATCGTTGAAATGGGTAGTGTAGATGCCGAGTGTACCTACAATCCGGTCGTCTGTCCTGAAACCCGCATCACTGTGCAGTGCCATACTCATCTCAAGAGGAACTCCCAATCCCGGTTCTTTGGGGTTGAATACGGAACCGCCCGACAGGTAGTTGATTGTACGCGAACGTACATTGATATCATCCGAAAGGTCGTTCTGTCCTTTGTATCCGGCATATACGGGGTAGGGCATACCGGCCCATTGAGCGGAATAACGCGCGCCTTCCAGATAACGGGGCAGACCGCTGACTTGGCCGCCGCGCGCAATGTTGCCCATACCACCGCCGAAGCGCACGGCATCGGAGCATACCACTCCTTTTTCCCGGCTTTCATTGCTCAATACTACCATGCCGTAGTCGTTGCTTCCTTTGTCGAAAGTAAAAGTGCCGAGATATACCCATGTGCCGCCGCCTATACGTTGGTTTACTTTAAACTCAGCGACACCGCCGTTATGGAATACAAGGTATTTGGCATCGCTCACGCTGTTGGGCAGGCTTTGATAGGAAACGTATACAGCATATTCTCCGGTTTCCGGGATGTCGGGAACCCACTCGGCAAAGGCTTTGTTTTTCTTCTTTTCAGTTTGTGCAAAGCGGGCTGTACCGTCATGAAAAGGATTTTCTCCTTCCGTGTAGATACGCTTCTGTTGTGCAAATCCAGGCAGAGCGGTTTTTTCCCACTGTGCTTTTCTGCTCTTTACCTCAAGATAGAGGGAGTTTGTGGTGTTCCGGTTGTCATCGTTGTCTACAATGATTTCCTGTTTTTGCGTGTCCCGTTCGCGAGGGGTGAATACGTTGGCTCCCGCATTTTCCAGCATCGGGATGAGGTAAGGCAGGATGAACGATTGTGTGAATTGGTCTTCGGAGGTACAGAACAAGCGCGGACGCTGCCAACCCCATTTGTCTTTGTTATTGATGTAGTATTTTCCGTGACTTTGCCACAGAGCGATATGGCGTCCCTCCAGTCCGCGGGTTATTTCAAAAGGACGGGATGTACGGGTCACCCAGGGAGCATCTTTATAGTGTATATCGGTAAACAGGCGGCTCTTGTCTTTTTTTCCGTTTCTGTATGTGTTGGGAATAAGTTCGTTGATGGAATATCCGTCTGTAAAGACAGTAATGTCGAAGTAAGTTACGGGACCCGGAAGAATTTCTTTGATGTTCCGGTAAATTCTGTTCACCGTTTCCGGCCGGAAGGGCTGGTAGGAGAATGTATTATCGGCATAGATGCGGATTGTTTTTCGGTGGAAATCGATAAGTACACTGTCGAGTCGGCATGTACCGATATTGACATTGACAGGGATATACGTTTGGAAAAAGGCCTGTAGCCGTTCCCGAACGGCCTGTTCTACGTCTTGTGAAAAGACAGAACCAACTCCTGCGAGCAGGAACAATATGGATAAATATAGTTTTTTCATGTCCGATGGTTAAGTACCGTACAAAAATACATAAAAAAGAGTGAGAAGTTCATCACTTCCCACTCTCTTGTTTCTATTTAGCAAACATTTACAGCGGAATGTATTCTACGAATGCTTCCATAGCTTCGTAGGATGCCAGACCCAGGCTGTCGTACAATGCAGCTGTACCGCGGTTGCGGTCTTCGCTTCGTTGCCAGAACAGACGTTCGTCGTTGCCCAGGAATGGTGCGCTCTCCATCTGGCTTTGGTGCTTCAGGATAGAGTTACGTTTCGCACGTAATTCTTCGGGACTGATGGGCACTGCCATTTCAATGTTCTCGATTTCCCATTCTGCCCATGCACCGCGATACATCCAGATGCGGCAATCTTTCAGCCATTTGGCTCCTTCTTCCTTTTCAAGGTCGATAGCTGCGAATACGGCATCCGTACAAACACGGTGTGTGCCGTGTGGGTCGGCAAGGTCGCCGGCAACGAAGATTTGGTGGGGTTTCACTTCACGCAACAGGTTGCGTACGATTTCCACATCGGCTTCGCTGATGGGGTTCTTCTGAATCTTACCAGTTTCATAGAACGGCAGGTCGAGGAAATGGCAGTGATCCAACGGGATATTATTATAGGTACATGCCGTACGCGCTTCACCGCGGCGAATCAGTCCTTTGATAGTCAGGATGTCGCGGGTGTCCATATCACCGTCTTTCTTATCTTTCAGATAGTTGCGGATTTCGGTGTACTTTTCGTTGATAACTTGGTCCTCACTGTTGTTAAAGAGTTGGTTGAAACCGTTGATGAAGTGCAGGAAACGGATTACCTCTTCATCGCCTACGGCAATGTTGCCGGAAGTCTCATAGGCCACATGTACGTCATGTTTCTGTTCTACCAGTCGGCGGATAGTACCTCCCATGGATATGACATCATCGTCCGGATGCGGAGAGAATACAATGACACGTTTTGGATACGGTTTCGCACGTTCGGGGCGATAAGTGTCGTCTGCATTCGGCTTGCCGCCCGGCCAACCAGTGATGGTGTGTTGCAGATCGTTGAAAATCTTGATGTTTACATTATAGGCAGAACCGTAGAGGGCAAGCAACTCACTCAGACCGTTTTCGTTATAATCTTTGTTAGTCAGTTTCAGAATCGGCTTTCCGGTCAGTTGGCATAGCCAGACGATGGCGCTGCGAATCAGTTTGTCGTTCCATTCGCAGGAAGTCACCAGCCAGGGACGTTGGATACGTGTCAGATTGGCGGCTGCCGAAAGGTCGATGGCGATATGGGCATTGTTATGGGTTTGAAGATAAGAGGCAGGAATTGTATCCGTTACGTTACCTTCCACACATTCTTTTACCATTTTGGCTTTTTCCTCACCCCATGCCAGCAGATATACTTTCTTGGCGGAGAGAATCGTGGCTACACCCATTGTTATGGAACTTACCGGTGTGCTTTCAATGCTTCCAAACATTTTGGATGCTTCGTTGCGTGAGTCACTGTCCAGCAAAATCAATCGGGTGGTGGAGTTCAGGCGTGAACCCGGTTCGTTGAAACCTATATTACCGACACGTCCGATACCTAATACAGCTATATCAATGCCGCCGAAACTTTCGATACGTTGCTCGTACAAACGGCAATATTCGAAAATAGTATCTTTGGCGATAGTACCGCTGGGACTGAATACGTTCTGCATGTCAATGTCTACGTGGTCGAGCAGCATTTCCTTTAAAGAATTGAGGTTGCTGTTCACAGCGTCTGAAGCCAACGGATAATATTCGTAAAGGTTGAATACCACTACATTGCGGAAACTCAGTCCTTCTTCTTTATGCATGCGCACAAGGGCCGAATAGACATTGCGCGGTGAGTTGCCGCCAGCCAGTGCCAATACACAGAAGCGTCCGGCCTTTTGCTTGTCACGAATCATCTGTGCGATGTCCAATGCAATTTGGTTGGCTCCTTCTTCGGGAGACTCGTAAATGTCTGTCGGAATTTTCTCGAGACGTGTCAGTACCGATCGCTCGAAAGCGTTCTCCGGTCTGTAGTACCTGGGGGATACTCTGTTCAGAGTAATTTGAGAACTAAGATTGGTTTTCATACAATATTTGGTTATTAATAAATGATTAAAGCTGTTCGCTTGTTCAAAACTTAACAAAAATACGAAAAACAAAGTTCATCCGCATGATGTTGGGATAAATTTTATGATAAAGTATCGGTTTCAGGCACTAATTTACCCATTGCCCATACTGCTCTAATCTTCAAATCTTCGTCCATTACGATAATATCGGCATCTTTCCCTTTTTGGAGCGAGCCTTTACGGTCGTATACACCCATGATGCGTGCCGGTGTTTCGGATACCATTCGTGCGGCGTCTGCCAGAGGTATATCGGCTTTCTGCACCATTGTACGTATCAGCCGGTCCATAGTAGCCACACTGCCGGCAAGGGCGGAGTGGTCCGCAAGCTTACAGACTCCGTCTTCAATGATGACACGCGGGTCGAAAGCTTCTTTGCTGTCGCTGGCCGCACATGCCAGGGCATCGGTGATGGCGCACATCCGTTCCACACCTTTTATCTTGTAGACCAGGCGCAGGATTGTGGGCGGTACATGGATACCGTCGGCTACAACTTCCACAGTCATGTCGTCCATGAGGTAAATGCTCTCCACAGTGCCTTCGTATTTGTATTCACGGCGTTTGTGGAATCCGGGCATTGCATTATAGAAATGTGTAGCATGTGTGTATCCGGCTTCATAGGCTGTACGTATGTCCTCAAATTCGGCTTGTGTATGGGCTACCGAAGCCAAAATGCCTTTTCCGGTGATATATTTTCCGAACTGCATGGCTCCGGGTAATTCGGGAGCAGCATCCCAACGCTTGATGCAGTGCCAGTTTTCCACGATAGGAATGTATTCGTTAGGGTCGGGATTCTTGATGTTCTCGGGCATCTGTCCGCCTGCCATCGCCATGTTCAGATAGTGGCCTTCGAGGTGCAGACCCAGTATAGGACTGTCTTTTTCCGCCATCATCTTCGTACAAGTCTCTGCCGCCTGTTCAATCATCGGTACGGTAGAAGAGGACAGAGTAGGGAATATGCTGGTAGTTCCGTATTTCATGTGGGTTTGGACCGCACCGCGGAAAGCGTCTTCGGTACATTCCATAAAATCGCGTCCGCCACCGCCATGTGCATGGATCTCTACACCGCCGGGCAGTACATACATTCCTTTTACATCAATCAGTTGTGCACCGATAACGGCGAGGTCGCAATTGGTTACTTCTAAAATTTTTCCGTCTCTGATGAGTACGGAACCGTCCTTGAGCCAACCTTGAGGGGTCAGAATACGTGCGTTGATAAGTTGAGTCAACATAGGATTTAGGGGTTAGTGTTAATAAATTAAATGTTTCAGTCGTCAGACATTATTTCAAAGGACAAAAATAACTACTTTTTAGGTAAGATGCACTCCATACATTTAGGTATTTCTATTAAATACTCTAAAATTTAATACGTAATGTTTAAAGAAATACCTGTTTAATATCTTTTAATCAGGATGATGGTAAGCGGGAATTTTATTTTCGTTATTTTGTTTTACTTATGATAAACTTAATAAAACGATGGATTATGAAAACATGGAAAGTAGAAGCGGCTATTATTGCCGTTGGTATGGTACTGCTGGGAGTGATAATTAAATGGGGTATAAATGATTTTATAGATAAAGAACGTATTGTCAGTGTAAAAGGGTTGGCTGAGATGGAAGTTCCTGCTGATAAGGTGATATGGCCCTTGATGTATAAAGATATAGGGAATGATCCGTCGCTGCTTTATGCCAATATGGAACAGAAAAACAAGGCAATTGTGAAATTTTTGGAAAGCAACGGCATTGCTAAGGAAGAAATCAGTATTGCCCCTCCGGAAGTGATAGATATGCAGGCCGAACGCTATGGAAATCGTGATATTGCTTATCGGTATAATGCTACATCAGTCATTACGGTTACTTCAAAAAATGTAGATAAGGTACGGAAACTGATGTCGGAACAGGCTGAACTGTTGAAACAGGGTATTGCCATCAGTGGAGGTGATTATCGCTATAATGTGGTGTATGAATTTACAGGCTTGAATGATGTGAAACCGCAAATGATAGAAGAAGCTACGAAAAATGCCCGTGCCGCTGCCGAAAAGTTTGCAAAAGACTCAGACAGTAGCCTGGGTAAGATACGGAATGCTTCGCAGGGACAATTCTCCATATCGGACAGAGATGCCAATACGCCTTATATTAAAAGTATACGGGTAGTGACTACCGTGAATTACTATCTGAGACGATAGTGAATGAATCCGCATCTTTCCATGCCGGAAATTTGTTTCTGAATTCTTGTAGTGCGGAAAGTTCAAGAGTAGCCGTAGCTGTTCCTTCTTCATGGTCGGGCACTTGAATCTGCATTTCACCTTTGTATGAGTAGATTGCGCTGCCGCCGTTATAGGAGAAGCTATTACTGTCTTTACCGATACGGTTTACACCGCAAACGTAACTGATATTTTCCAATGCCCGTGCCTGTAAAAGTATGTCCCAGACTTTACGTCGGGGTACAGGCCAGTTGGCAACGTAAATCAGGAGGTCGTATTCATTGCCTGTATTCCGGCTCCATACCGGAAAGCGCAGGTCGTAGCAGACGAGTAGCAGTATATTCCAACCTCGATACGGAATTATGATACGACGGCTGCCTGCCGTGAAATTATCTGTCTCGTTGCCCATGCGGAACAGATGTCGTTTATCGTAAAAATAAGCTTCCCCTTCGGGAGTGAGGAAAAAGGCGCGGTTGTAATAGGTAGAGTTTTTGTAGGATGATGGATTGCTTTCAGATGAAACAAAATTCTCTTCACAAGCTATATAGCTTCCGGCAATAGCTATCTGATATTCTGAAGCCCATTGGCGTAGTGTTGTAATTGTATTACCTGTTACCGGCTCTGCCAATGTGTCGGTGTTCATGCTGAAACCGGTAGAAAAGGTTTCCGGTAAAACAATAATCTCCGTCGCTCCGCGAAGAGCTTCCAGCTTTTCGCGAAGACGGCGAAGATTGTCTTGTTTATTCTCCCAAGCAATATCCATTTGTAGGATACTGACACGCAGTTGGTTCATTTTAGTAAACAGTTGCTATCGGTTGTCTTTTAATTTATTCCAACGGAGAAATTCTCAGGAATCTTTCCGCGAAAATCTTTAAAATAGAGCTTTATTTCATGCATGTCCTTCTCAAAGTCTCCTGTTGGCATTATTGCCTTGGTGGAAGTTATAGTCTTGGTAGGATAATCTATACCGATAAGCATGATAGGAACTTGTGCTTTCAACGCAATGAAGTAAAAACCTTTTTTCCAGTTAGGGTTGGATTTGCGCGTACCTTCCGGAGTAATGGCTAAATGAAACAGTTTGCTTCCGGCAAATCTGTTTGCCATCTGGTCTACCAAAGATGTGTTCCGGCTTCGGTCTACCGGTATGCCGCCGATGGCTCTGAATATCAATCCTAAAGGAAAAAAAAACCACTCTTTCTTCATCATAAAGCTGGTTTTTCGTCCGATGGCACCATAAAACAGTTTGCCGATAAACAAATCCCAGTTGGATGTATGTGGCGCTGCACAAATGACACATTTGTCATAGTTGGGCACTGTTACATTTGTTTTCCAACCTAACAGGCGATAATAGATAAAACTATATAGTCTTTTCTTCATTCTTATTATTTAAGTTTGCCGATAGCTTCAATGATTGAGTCTACTTTTGCATTAAAATCAGAACGGAATTTCTTGTAGTAACCTTTTACATTTCCCGGTTCGGTATGGCTGATACGGCTGATGAATTCATCTTGCATTTTCAGAATTTCACCCATTAGTTCATCAGCTTTCTTCTTGTCTGTTCCGGGTACATACAGACTGTTCATAAGGCATTCGGCGAATAATTCACCGGCAATATAATTGACGTTCTTTTTCAATGCTTTTCTACTTGCCATAATCTTTACTTTTTATGTGAATGAATAGTGTTATTTTCGGTAAAGATAGTGTTTTTCTTCATGAGTTGAGTGAAAAAATGAAAATTTATGTGTTTTTAATGAGAAATAGTTCGTGGAATAATTCTACATTTGTGGAGATTTTCTACAATGTGAGTGTGGAAAGCAGGTGGAATATTACTACTTATATATATGTTCATGTCTGATAACTAAACTATTATATAATAAAGAATACCCTTTGTCCTGCTTTGGCATTGCGTTTGCTTTGAAATGGGAAATAGGGTTAAATTAAATAAACAAACAAGCATGAGACTATTTTTTACAAAAAAAGAATTAAAGCTGAGAAAGAAACGGGTGATAATGATGATAGCCTGCATGACAGTGCTGCTTGCCGGTTATCTGATATTGACTTGGCCCAAGAAAATTCAGCCGGAATTACCTACTGTTATTGTAGAACCTGCCGAAGTGGGTGATGTGGAAATTTTTGGTGAGTATGTAGGTCGTATACGTGCACAACAGTTTGTGGAAGTCCGTGCACGTGTGGAAGGCTATTTGGAGAGTATGCTTTTTGCCGAAGGGACGTATATAACTAAAAACCAGGTTTTATTTGTTATCAATCAAGACCAATACCGTGCAAAGGCTGACAAGGCTCGTGCACAGTTAAAGAAAGATGAGGCGCAGGCGTTGAAAGCCAAACGGGATTTGGAACGTATTCGTCCTTTGTATGCACAGAATGCTGCCAGTCAGCTGGATTTGGATAATGCGCAGGCTGCTTATGAAACGGCCGAGGCTTCTGTTGCTATGAGTCAGGCCGATCTGGACCAGGCGGAATTGGAACTGGGGTATACCATTGTGCGTTCTCCGCTATCAGGGCATATCAGTGAAAGAAATGTGGACTTGGGAACATTGGTAGGTCCCGGGGCTAAATCATTGCTTGCTACCATAGTAAAAAGTGATACGGTATTGGTAGATTTCAGCATGACCGCATTGGACTATCTTAAAAGCAAAGAGCGCAATATAGAGATAGGCCGTCAGGATTCTACCCGCTCTTGGCAGCCTAATATCACGATTACTTTGGCTGATAATACTGTTTATCCTTACAAAGGTTATGTCGATTTTGCAGAACCGCAGGTTGACCCGCAAACCGGTACGTTCTCCGTTCGTGCCGAAATGCCTAATCCGAACAGAGTATTGCTGCCCGGACAGTTTACGAAAGTAAAACTGTTGTTGGACGTACGCGAAGGTGCTGTGGCAGTTCCTCAAAAGGCCGTTACCATTGAGAAAGGTGGTGCTTATATATATGTAATGCGCCGCGATTCGACAGTTGAAAAGCGCTTCATTGAATTAGGACCTGAGTTTGGTAACAATATGGTTGTTGAACGCGGACTGGCGGCAGGAGAGCAGGTAGTGACGGAAGGTTTCCATAAACTTACTCCGGGAATGAAAGTGCGTGCACAAGCAGCTGCTCCCAAAAAGGAAGATGAGCAGCCGGCAGATTCTTTGAATAAGAAAGCCGCTTCTGAGAATAAAGAAAAGGATAAGAATCTCTCAAAGTAAAATAACAGTATGAAAGTAAGTTTCTTTATAGACCGCCCTGTATTCTCGGCGGTGATATCGATTGTGATTGTAATTGTCGGTATCATCGGTCTGACTATGCTTCCGGTGGATCAATACCCACAGATAACACCGCCCGTTGTGAAAATCAGTGCATCCTATCCGGGGGCAAGTGCGCTGACTGTGTCACAAGCAGTGGCGACTCCTATCGAACAGGAAATAAACGGTACTCCGGGTATGTTGTACATGGAGTCCAACAGTTCCAATTCCGGTGGCTTTTCGGCAACCGTGACCTTTGATGTATCTGCCGATCCGGATTTGGCTGCCGTGGAAATTCAAAACCGTATAAAGCTGGCGGAAAGCCGTTTGCCTGCGGAAGTCATTCAGAATGGTATTTCGGTAGAAAAGCAGGCTCCCAGCCAGCTGATGACAATCTGTTTGACTTCCAATGATCCGAAATTCGACGAAATCTATCTAAGTAACTTTGCTACTATTAACGTACTCGACCTTTTACGCCGTATTCCCGGTGTGGGACGTGTGTCTAATATCGGTAGCCGTTACTATGCCATGCAAATCTGGGCCATGCCAGACAAACTGGCAAATTTCGGATTGACTGTTCAGGATTTGCAGAATGCTTTGAAAGACCAGAACCGCGAATCGGCTGCCGGTGTTTTGGGACAGCAGCCGGTGCAAGGTTTGGACATTACAATTCCTATTACAACGCAAGGTCGTTTGAGCTCGGCAAAGCAGTTTGAGGATATTGTGGTCCGTGCCAATGCCAATGGGTCTATTATTCGTCTTCGCGATGTGGCCAGAGTGTCACTTGAAGCTTCCTCATATAGTACGGAAAGTGGTATTAACGGTGAAAATGCGGCAGTTCTCGGCATTTATATGCTTCCGGGTGCCAATGCTATGGAAGTGGCGGACAACGTGAAGAAGGCAATGGAAGAAATCAGTGCGAACTTTCCTGAAGGAATGAGTTACGAGATACCTTTTGACATGACTACCTATATTTCGGAGTCTATCCACGAGGTGTATAAGACGTTGTTCGAAGCATTGGTTCTTGTGGTATTGGTAGTGTTCCTTTCACTGCAAAGCTGGCGTGCTACTTTGATACCTGTTGTTGCAGTGCCTATTTCTTTGATCGGTACTTTCGGTTTCATGCTTATTTTCGGTTTCTCGCTGAATATATTGACATTGTTGGGATTGATTCTTGCTATCGGTATTGTCGTGGATGATGCTATTGTGGTAGTGGAGAATGTGGAACATCTGATGGAAACGGAAAAACTCTCTCCTTATGAAGCAACGAAAAAAGCAATGAACGGTTTGGCAAGTGCTTTGATTGCAACCTCATTGGTGCTCTGTGCCGTATTTGTTCCGGTAAGCTTTCTGAGCGGTATCACCGGACAATTATATCGCCAGTTTACTATTACCATTGCTGTATCGGTATTGCTTTCTACGGTTGTGGCACTGACGCTTAGTCCCGTGATGTGTTCGCTTATCCTGAAGCCCGACAGCGGAAAGAAAAAGAATATCGTGTTCCGTAAGATTAACGAATGGTTGAATATCAGTAATCATAAGTATATTGGTGTTATCAGCCGCGTTATCAAGCATCCCAGACGTTTGATGAGTGCATTCGGTATGGTATTGATAGCTATTTTCATCATTCACCGTCTGATTCCTACCAGTTTCTTGCCGGTGGAAGACCAGGGATACTTTAAAGTGGAGTTGGAACTGCCGGAAGGTTCTACTTTGGAACGTACCCGTATCGTGACCGATCGTGCCGTGCAGTATCTGGAGCAGAATCCGTATGTGGCTTATGTGCAGAATGTAACGGGTAGCAGTCCGCGTGTAGGAAGCAATCAGGCGCGCAGTGAGTTAACTGTTATATTGAAGCCCTGGGAGGAACGCAAAAATACCACTATCAATAAGATAATGGAGAAAGTGGAAAAGGATTTGAGGGAATACCCCGAATGTAGAGTCTATCTTTCTACTCCTCCTGTAATCCCGGGATTGGGAACATCCGGTGGCTTTGAAATGCAGCTTGAGGCACGTGGGGAAGCTACTTTTGAAAATCTGGTACAGGCAGCGGATACTTTGATGTATTATGCTCAGAAACGCAAGGAATTGACGGGGCTTTCTTCTTCTTTGCAGTCTGAGATTCCGCAACTCTATTTTGATGTAGACCGTGACAAGGTGAAGATGCTGGGGGTGCCGTTGGCAGATGTGTTCTCTACGATGAAAGCTTATACGGGTTCCGTATATGTAAATGACTTTAATATGTTCAATCGTATATATAAGGTATATATTCAGGCTGAAGCTCCGTATCGTGAGCACAAAGAGAACATTAATCTGTTCTTTGTAAAAGCAGCTAATGGTGCGATGGTTCCGTTAACCTCGTTGGGTAATGCATCCTATACAACCGGTCCGGGCAGTATTAAACGTTTCAATATGTTTACTACTGCAGTTATTCTCGGTTCGGCGGCACAGGGGTACAGTTCCGGCCAGGCTATGGAGATTATGGAACAGATAGCGCGCGAACATTTACCGGATAATATAGGTGTTGAGTGGAGCGGACTTTCTTATCAGGAGAAGAAAGCCGGTGGGCAGACCGGACTGGTGCTGACGTTGGTATTCCTCTTCGTATTCCTGTTCCTGGCAGCACAATACGAAAGCTGGACTGTGCCTATTGCTGTATTGCTTTCGTTGCCGGTAGCTGCATTGGGAGCTTATTTGGGCGTTGCTGTATGTGGCTTGGAAAATGATATTTATTTCCAGATTGGCTTGGTAATGTTGGTGGGACTTGCAGCAAAAAATGCTATCCTTATCGTTGAGTTTGCCAAAGTACAGGTGGATAATGGAGGAGATTTGGTGCAGTCGGCCATTCATGCCGCCCAACTCCGTTTCCGTCCTATATTGATGACTTCACTTGCCTTTGTATTGGGTATGCTTCCTATGGTTCTTGCAAGCGGACCGGGATCTGCAAGCCGTCAGGCAATAGGTACGGGAGTTTTCTTTGGAATGATTTTTGCCATTGTATTCGGCATTGTGCTTGTGCCTTTCTTCTTTGTTTTGATTTATAAGGCAAAGGAAAAAGTGCAACACAAAATCAAAAAAGATTGATGATAACATTGTAAATGAATTCTGATTACACGCTTATGAAAAAAAAGAATATATATATACTTCTGTTGCTCGCCCCGGTTCTTTTTGCATCGTGCAAGGTAGGCAAAAGCTATGTCCGTCCCGAAATGGCATTGCCCGACAGTTTGATGCAACAGCAGGACAGCATCAGCATTGCCGATGAGCAGTGGCAGGCTGTTTATACAGACAATACTTTGCGTAATCTGATAGCACGCGCATTGGAGTATAATAAAGATATGCTCGTTGCGGCCGCTCGTGTGAAAGAAATGGCGGCCCAGAAACGTATCAGCGTAGCTAATCTACTTCCTCAGTTAAATGGAAAAATAGAGGCAGAGCGTGAAGTTGAAAACTATGGCGGACATAGCCGCGATGTGGGTAACAGCTATGAAGCAAAGGCTCTTTTGTCGTGGGAACTTGACCTTTGGGGAAATCTGCGTTGGAAAAAAGTAGCTGCTGTTGCCGATTATCTGCAAAGTGTAGAATCACAGCGTGCCTTGCGTATGACAATTGTTGCGGAAGTGGCGCAGGCATATTACGAACTGGTAGCACTCGATACAGAATTGGAAATTGTCCGTCAGACACAAAAGGCTCGTGAAGAAGGTGTGCGTCTTGCAAGAATCCGTTTTGAAGGCGGACTTACTTCGGAGACATCTTATCAGCAGGCGCAAGTAGAGTTGGCGCGTACAGCTACGCTTGTTCCGGATCTGGAACGTAAGATTTCCATTAAGGAGAATGACATAGCTTTTCTTGCCGGTGAATTTCCTACACGTATAGAGCGCAGCCGCTTTTTGGAGGAGTTGGATGTGCCGGAGTCTTTACCTGTAGGATTGCCGTCCGGCTTATTGGAACGTCGTCCTGACATTCGTGCTGCAGAGCAGCAGCTTATAGCTGAACATGCTCGTGTGAAAGTGGCCTATACCAATATGTTCCCTCGGTTGTCGCTGACTGGTCAGTTTGGATTGGAGAGTGATGTCTTGTCAAACTTCCTTCAGTCGCCTTATTCATTGTTGAACGGAGCGGTATTGACTCCGCTTTTCAATTGGGGTAAAAATCGGGCTGCTCTAAAGGCACAGAAAGCTTCGTTTGAGGCGGAAGTTCATAGCTATGAGAAAACGGTGCTGAATGCTTTTAAAGAGGCTAAGAACGCAATTGTGGACTTCAACAAAATAAAGGAAGTGTATCAGTTGCGTCTCAAGTTGGAACGTTCAGCCAAAACGTACGTGGATTTAGCGCAGTTGCAATATATTAATGGTGTTATTAATTATATGGACGTGCTTGATGCCCAGCGTGGATATTTCGATGCCCAGATTGGTGTCAGCAATGCAATCCGTGACGAACTGATAGCAGTGGTAAATGTTTATAAGGCTTTGGGTGGAGGCTGGCAGATAGAAGAATAAGTTTGCATTATTTCTTCATTCAGTTTGCATTTCTTGCGGAAAAGAGCGAAATTTGCGACGCTTTTAAACGAAACTTTATTAACACCTTTAAATATTTAAGAGAAATGACTAAAAGTGCATTGCAAATTGCAAGGGCTGCTTATCAGCCCAAACTTCCGAAAGGGCTGACAGGTACTGTAAAAGCAGTGGCCGGCGCAGCTACCCAGTCGGTTGCCGATCAGGAAGAAATCAAGAAATTGTTTCCCAATACTTATGGGATGCCTTTGATTAAGTTCGAAAATACCGATGAAACCGTTGATTTCCCTGCTATGAATGTGGGCGTAATTCTTTCCGGTGGTCAGGCTCCCGGTGGTCACAATGTGATATCCGGTATTTTTGACGGTATTAAAAAGTTGAACAAAGATAGTAAACTGTACGGTTTCATTCTTGGCCCCGGTGGTTTGGTAGACCATAACTATATGGAACTGACGGCCGATATCATCGATGAATATCGTAATACCGGTGGTTTCGATATCATAGGTTCAGGCCGTACCAAATTGGAGAAAGAGGAACAGTTTGAAAAAGGACTGGAAATCTTGAAGGAATTGAATATCAAAGCACTGGTTATTATCGGTGGTGACGATTCTAATACAAATGCCTGCGTATTGGCTGAGTATTATGCTGCGAAGAATTGCGGTGTACAGGTTATCGGGTGTCCGAAAACTATCGACGGTGACTTGAAGAACGAAATGATTGAAACTTCTTTCGGATTCGATACAGCTTGTAAAACGTATGCTGAAGTAATCGGTAATATCCAGCGCGACTGTAACTCGGCACGTAAGTACTGGCATTTCATAAAACTGATGGGACGTTCCGCTTCACATATCGCTTTGGAATGTGCATTGCAGGTACAGCCTAATATCTGCATTATCTCCGAAGAAGTTGAAGCTAAGGATATGTCTTTGGATGATATCGTAACGGGTATCGCTCAGGTGGTGGCTAATCGTGCCGCGCAGGGCAATAACTTCGGTACGGTTCTTATCCCCGAGGGCTTGGTTGAGTTCATCCCCGCTATGAAACGTCTTATCGCTGAGTTGAATGATTTCCTGGCTGCCAATGCAGAGGAATTCTCTCAGATTAAGAAGTCACACCAACGCGACTATATCATCCGCAAACTTTCTCCGGAAAATGCCGCTATCTATGCCAGCCTTCCCGAAGGTGTAGCGCGTCAGTTGTCATTGGACCGCGACCCGCATGGAAACGTACAGGTATCTCTCATTGAAACGGAGAAACTGTTGTCCGAAATGGTAGCTGCCAAATTGGCTCAGTGGAAAGAAGAAGGTAAATATGTAGGTAAGTTCGCTGCACAGCATCACTTCTTCGGTTATGAAGGACGTTGCGCTGCTCCGTCTAATTTCGATGCTGACTACTGCTACTCTTTGGGTTATGCGGCATCTGCGCTGATTGCTAACGGTAAGACCGGTTACATGTCTTCCGTACGTAATACTACAGCTCCTGCCGAAGAGTGGATTGCAGGTGGTGTACCTATTACAATGATGATGAATATGGAACGTCGTCACGGCGAAATGAAACCGGTTATCCAGAAAGCTTTGGTAAGACTGGACGGTGCTCCTTTCAAGGCATTTGCCGCTCAGCGTGAGCGTTGGGCTGTGGAAACAGACTATGTTTATCCGGGTCCTATCCAATACTTCGGTCCTGCCGAAGTTTGCGACCAGCCTACCAAGACTTTGCAACTGGAACAAGGTAGATAAAATCTTATAGCCAATTGCTGCATTTGCAGTAATTGGCTATGTAGAACACAAATTACACAAGAGTTGCGCAAATCCGAATTTGTGTAATCTGTGTAGTTTGTGTTTTATTTTTGATAGATATTTGTTACTTCAATATACTTGAATGCCTTCTAAAAACAGTACAGTTTCCCGGCGCAAACCTGTATCCCGTCGTACTTCTTCTCGAAAAAAGAAGCAGACGGTGTCTCGTCCCATGCCTGTATGGTTGCGTAATTTATTGGCATTTTGTATTATAGCGGTATTTTCAGCAGGATTCTATTGGTTCTTTATCCGTCCTTATGCTTATCGTTGGAAACCTTGTTATGGTTTAAAAGGCTACGGCGTATGCATGCCTTGCAACTATGAGGTGCATGGCATTGATATTTCCCACTATCAGGGTATTATAGATTGGGATAAGCTCCTTCATAATAAAGAAGCGAAATTTCCCATACATTTTATCTTTATGAAAGCTACCGAAGGGGGCGATTATGGCGATGAAACTTTTGTAGAAAATTTCAGTCAGGCACGGAAATACGGTTTTATCCGAGGAGCTTATCATTATTTCCTACCCAAGACAGATGCGCATAAGCAGGCTGACTTTTTTATTAGTACAGTACACTTGTCAAAAGGAGACCTTCCCCCCGTTCTTGATGTGGAAACTACGGGTAAGAGATCTCCTCAGGAACTGAAATCTGCCGTTAAAACCTGGCTTGACAGAGTGGAGGCGCATTACGGCGTAAAACCGATTCTTTACACTTCCTATAAATTTAAGAAACGTTATCTCAACGACTCCATATTCAACGCTTATCCTTACTGGATAGCCCATTATTACGTTGATTCCGTGAAGTATGAGGGCAAATGGCACTTTTGGCAACATACCGATGTAGGTAATGTCCCCGGCATTGAAGAAGAAGTCGATCTGAATGTTTTTAACGGCACGTTGGAAGAATTGGTTGGTATGACCCTGCAATAGCTTGCTTTCCGTTTTCTTCCTTTTATCGTTGTGTCATAATACAAACTTCACTGCGGCCCAACGGTTTTTTTCCTTATGATGTACGAAGCGCAGTCCGTTATGCTCCGCTTCAGCCTGTATTACAGGAATATCATCTACATAAAAACCGCTCATATATAGTTCCGACCCCGGATGCATGCAACTTACATATCGTTTCATGTCGTTCAGCAGGATGTTACGGTTGATGTTGGCTATGATTACATCAAAAGGTCCTTGGTCTTTCAATAGAGAAGCGTCTCCTTGAAAAACGGATATACGGTCTACTCCATTTAGCTCTATGTTTTCAAGAGAGTTGCGTACGCACCATTCATCTATATCGACGGCTGTACAGGGCGCAGCACCGCGCATACGTGCCAATATGGCGAGAATGGATGTTCCGCATCCCATATCAAGCAAAGATTTGCCTTGCAGATCGTTATCCAGCAATTCACCGATAATGAGACTGGTCGTTTCGTGGTGTCCTGTACCGAATGCCATTTGAGGGTTGATGACTATATCGTATTCAGCTTGAGGGATGTCGCGATGGAATGTGCTGTGGATGACACAGCGGTCGCCAATGATAATGGGCTGGAAGAAATTCTTTTCCCATTCTTCATTCCAGTCTTTGTCTTCCGCTTCTTGGTAAGCATATTCTACCTGTGTATCAGGTAAGGGAAAATCGGCAAGAGCTTCTTTGAGGACAGTTTCATTGTATAAATCTTTTTGAATGTAGGCGGCAATCCCGTCTGTTTGCTCTACAAAACTCTCAAAACCGGCTTCACCCAGCACTGCCGATAAGACATCGTTGACGATTTCCGTGCAGGGAGTGGTATGGAATGTAAATTCTAAATATTTCATTGGAATATAATTGTTTGTTAAATGCAAAAGGCAGGTATAGGAGAAAATCCTATTTCTGCGTATATTTGTTTTGGATACAAAGATAGGTGCATTTAGGGAAATCCCTATAAATCTTTGGGGAAAATCTTCTGTATAGAGTAAATCCCTGCGTTATCTTTGTGGTGTGAAAAAGTATGGAATTGTAAACCCATAAACCAAATAAATATGAAAAAGATTGTTTTTTTATCGCTTTTTGCATTGTGTCTTCCGTGGGCACTTTCAGCTCAAAGTGTAGATGACGACCTTTACTACGTTCCTTCCAAGAAAAAAGAGGAAAAGACGGAGAAGAAAAAAACTCCGGCTGCCGATGCGGTTGTAGTAAAGACAAATGCTCCGACTACGGTTTATGCGTCGCCGGGCAATACGACCATTGTAGTGAAAGACCGTAAAGGGAATATTCGTGATGTAGACGAGTACAATCGTCGGTATGACTCTAAAGACTATGACTTTTCACAAGAGAATGATACGCTTTATATAGACGAAAAAGAAGACGATGGCCTGGATGGAGAATGGGTGAACGGTTTTGACGGTTCGGAAGATGATTATGAATATGCCACGCGCATTATCCGTTTCCGCAATCCACGCTATGCCATCAGTATCAGCAGCCCGCTTTACTGGGATGTAGTTTATGGTCTGAATCCATGGGACTGGAATGTATATACGGACGGATTGTACGCATATGCATTTCCTACTTTCACCAACCGTTTGTGGTGGGATTGGCGCTATAACTCTTTCGGTTGGGGCGGCTATCCCTATTATGGCTGGGGTTGGAACAGTTGGTATGGTCCGGGCTGGGGCTTTGGCTGGAGCGTAAGCTGGGGCGGCTGGTATGGAGGCGGCTGGTGGGGACATCACCACTATCATCATCACTGTTATCCCGGTGGCGGTTATTGGCCGCGTAATACATATACCTATCGCCGTTCTTCGGGAGCAAGCAGTTATAGAAATTCTTCTTCTACGGTTCGCAGGACCGGTTCGGCTGCCCGTTCAGGTGTGTCATCCTATAGAAGAGACGGACAAAGCGGTACGACCACCAGACGCGTGGTAGGTACACGTCCGTCGGGTACACGCAGTGGGGTAACTACCCGTACAGATGCCGCCTCTACCCGGCGCAGGGTATATACCCGTCCAAGCAGTACGCGGGTAGGTTCTTCAGCTTCAGGAGTGCAGGGAAGTAGTAGCCGTGTACATGCTACGGGTGTAAGACGTTCCGCAGCCGGAAGTCCTTCCACTTACAACAGGGGCAGTTCTGCATCGTCAACACGCAATTATTCAACCGGTAACAGTAGTAGCCGTCGCTCTTATACGCCTGTGCAAAACAACTCTTCCACCCGTAGTTATTCTTCGGGAGGCGGTAGCAGTTCACGCAGTTATTCCGGCGGTGCTACCCGTTCGTCAGGTGGTGGTTCTTCAAGAAGAAGATAGGTATAGTATTCAATAGAAAAAGATGAGTAGGATATGAAAAAAATTATAACTTTAGCTGTTTTGGGGATGTTGGGTGCAGTTCCGGTAAGTGCACAGACCGTGTACGATGCAGCCAACATCGCAAACAAGGATTTAAATGGTACAGCACGCTTTGTAAGTATGGGCGGGGCTATGGGTGCGTTGGGCGGAGATATTTCCACTATTGCTACAAACCCTGCCGGTATAGGTATTTATCGCAGTAATGATGCAATGCTGTCATTCAGTCTTTCTTCTTATGGTACTGAAAGTAATTATATGGGAAGTAAGATGAATGCAGACAAGATGAAAACCTCATTTGATAATGCCGGTTTTGTTATTTCTTCAAAGATAGGCAATGCTACGGCTTTGCGTTATGTGAATTTCGGCTTTAATTATCATAAGGCGAAGTCTTTTTATAAGAATATGTCGATGGGAGGTAATTTAGGCGATTATACGCAAACGGATTATATGGCGGCACAAGCCGGAGGAATAAAGGACTGGTCGGGCAATATTTATACAGATCCGGAAGTAGGATGGCTATCCGCATTGGGATATGACAGTTATCTGATAACCGACTTTATTGCCCACAACGGACAGGGAGATGTCCCTTCCGGTTACGTTCCTTATATGAAAAACGGGACTCAGGTAAAGAATCTGAAGGGTGATTTAATGTATATCACTCCGGGCGAATATGGAGGAATGTTTTTAGGAGGAAATGGCAATTTCCGGTCGGAAGAGCGTGGCGGAATTGAACAATATGATTTCAATATTTCATTCAATATTAATGACCGGGTATATTTAGGCGTAACTGTGGGGGCTTATGCCATAGATTACAATAAATATACTTTTTATAGTGAAGATTATTTGGATAATGCCGGAAATAGCATCGGACAGAATTATAACCTGCAGAGCTGGAACAAGATACACGGTTCGGGTTTTGATGTGAAATTCGGAGCCATCGTGCGTCCTTTCGAATATTCCCCTTTGAGGATTGGATTAGCCATTCATACACCGACCTATTATAATTTGGATTATAAGACAAATGCCCGTCTGGAGTCGAATGTCTTGAATGATTTGGATATAGCTAACGAGTCGGGTATAGGAAGCGGTGTGATCGGTCAATATACTGTGGATACTTATGATATAATGAATGGAGACATGGTGCGTCAATTCCACTTGCAGACACCATGGATGTATAATGTAAGTTTGGGATATACTGTAGGTTCCAGTTTGGCTTTAGGGGCAGAGTATGAATATCAGGACTATTCGTCCATGAAATTCAAGGACCAGGAAGGCTATTCCGATACATTTGGGTACGAAAACAGTACTACTTCTATGATGAAAGGGGTGAGCACCATTCGTTTGGGAGCCGAATATAAAGTGATTCCTCAGTTTGCTTTGCGTGCAGGATACAATTATACCTCTGCCATTTTCAATAGTGATGCATATAAGGATTTGCCTTATAACTCAATTCAGACGGATACGGATTTTGCAAATACCAAAGCTTTGAGTAACTATACAGTGGGTCTCGGTTACAGAGGGTCTATGTTTTATGCTGATTTGGCATATAAGTTCTCTTCATACAAGGAAGATTTCTATCCGTTCATTAATGCCTATGAAGATGGAGGCCAGTTAGTGATAGGCTCTCCTGAAGCGACGAAAGTAAAAAATACCCGAAGCCAGGTGCTGCTGACCTTAGGTTTACGTTTTTAAGGGGAAGTGATTCCCCGTTACCGATAAAAAAAGACTTGCAGAAATTTCTTCTGCAAGTCTTTTTTATATTCTACCGTATTGTTTCGGATTATTTCTTGAAATAGCGGTTGTACAGACCTTCGAAACCTTTACCGTGACGAGCTTCGTCTTTAGCCATTTCATGAACTGTGTCATGGATAGCATCCAGATTCAATGCTTTGGCACGTGTAGCAATACGCTTCTTGTCTTCGCAAGCGCCTGATTCTGCATTCATTCTCTTTTCAAGGTTAGTCTTGGTATCCCATACGCAGTCACCCAGCAATTCAGCAAATTTTGCAGCGTGTTCTGCTTCTTCCCATGCGTAACGCTTGAAAGCTTCAGCTACTTCAGGATAGCCTTCGCGGTCTGCCTGGCGGCTCATTGCAAGGTACATACCTACTTCCGTGCATTCGCCCATGAAGTGGTTGTTCAAATCCTTAATCATTTCGTCATCGCAACCTTTGGCTACGCCAATGACATGTTCGTCAGCAAAAACCAACGGACCGCCTGCCTGTGCTTCTTCTACTTCAACGAATTTGCTTGCAGGAGCTTTACACAAAGGACATTTCTCAGGAGCTGCGTCTCCTTCATATACGTAACCGCAGACAGTACATCTAAACTTTTTCATTTTACTTCAGATTTTAATTAGTTGAATTAGTTATTCGTTATTTTGGTTAAATATTCATTTTCCAGACAGCTTTTGCAGATACCTTTATAGTAATAATGGATTTCTTGCACTTCGTGTCCGTTCATATCCATTTCTTCTACCTGTTTAATGTTGGCATTGCATTCCAAATCATATATTTTTCCGCAATGTTTGCATAAGAAATGGGCATGAGGAGTGGTATCTGCATCATAGCAGGTATTCCGTTCGTCAATTGTCAATGTCTGTGCAGCACCTTGTTCACTAAGTAATTTTAAAGTGTTGTAAACAGTTGTTTTAGACAATGTGGGAATGGAAGGTGCAAGTGCCGTATAAATTTCATCCACCGTGGGATGTGTACGATGCTCCATCAGATAAGTCATAATGGCTATGCGCTGTACCGAGGGCTTAATGTTATGATTTTGCAATCGTTTTACTACATCCATATCATCTGCAATTCAAACTTGTAATAATTACATTTTTAATTCTCTTGCAAAGATAGGTACTTCTTTTGTTTATCCAAAAGATTTTAGATATTTTTTATCAGAAAGTGCGGCTATGCAAAGTGAAAAGGCTGATTCTTTTGTGTTTATTGATAAATTGCCGTATTTTTGCACCCTAATATTAATAGGATTCATATATGAATTACGGATATGTTAAAGTGGCGGCATCTGTACCCCGTGTTAGAGTGGCGGACTGTAAGTTCAATGCCGGACAGATTGAAAAAGAGATAATCATTGCCGATGGGAAAGGAGTGCAGATAATTGCCTTTCCGGAGTTGTGCATTACCGGATATACCTGTGGTGACCTTTTTGCCCAGCAACTTCTGCTTGAAGAGGCTGAAATGGGGCTGATGCAGATTTTGAACAATACCCGTCAGATGGATATTATATCCATTCTCGGTATGCCCGTGCCTTTGAACGGTGTACTGCTGAATACTGCGGTGGTCATACAGAAAGGTAAGATATTGGGAGTTGTTCCTAAAACTTATCTTCCGAATTATAAAGAGTTTTACGAAAAGCGCTGGTTTACTTCTGCGTGTGAAGTTTCGGAAACGACAGCCCGTTTGTGCGGGCAAATAGTCCCCATGGGGCGGAATCTGCTTTTCGAGACGGCGGATACAACCTTTGGAATTGAAATCTGCGAGGACTTATGGGCTCCGATTCCGCCAAGTTCTTCTTTGGCATTGCAAGGAGCGGAAATTCTTTTCAACCTTTCGGCAGACAATGAGGGGATAGGCAAGCATGCTTACTTGCGTTCGCTTATCAGCCAGCAGTCGGCACGTTGTATCGCAGGGTATGTATTCAGTTCATGCGGTTTTGGCGAGTCTACTACAGACGTGGTGTTTGCAGGTAACGGATTAATTTACGAGAACGGTACGTTGCTGGCAGGCAGCGAGCGTTTCTCGTTCGAGGAACAGGTCGTTATCAGTGAGATTGACGTGGAGCATATACGTACGGAACGCCGGGTGAACACTACATTTGCAGCCTGTCGCGCCAATTGTGCACCGGAAGTGCCGGTGCGTGTCTCTACGGAATATGTCAATTCCAAAGATTTGAATCTGACCCGTGTTTTCGATCCGCATCCGTTTGTTCCTCAAGGAGCAGCGTTGGACGAGCGTTGTGAGGAGATATTCTCCATACAGGTGTCGGGATTGGCGCAACGTTTGCTGCATACCAATGCCAAGAGTGCGGTGGTAGGCATATCCGGTGGTCTGGATTCCACACTGGCATTGCTGGTTTGTGTGAAAACATTCGATAAACTGGGTTGGAATCGTAAAGGAATTATCGGCGTGACTATGCCGGGATTCGGTACTACCGACCGCACCCATACCAATGCGGTGGACTTAATGGCATCATTAGGCGTAACCATGCGCGAGGTCAGCATAAAGGATGCCTGCATCCAGCACTTCAAAGATATAGACCATGATATCAACGTACACGATGTGGTGTATGAAAATTCGCAGGCGCGTGAGCGTACGCAGATATTGATGGATATTGCCAACCAGACCTGGGGGATGGTAGTTGGCACCGGCGACCTCTCGGAACTTGCCTTAGGCTGGGCTACATACAACGGCGACCATATGTCTATGTACGGTGTTAACGGAAGTATCCCCAAAACATTGGTGAAACATTTGGTGAAGTGGGTGGCGGAGAATGACATCGATGAGACGTCGCGGGCCACATTATTGGATATTGTGGACACCCCTATCAGTCCGGAACTCATACCGGCGGATGAAAACGGAAATATCAGGCAGATTACGGAAGACCTTGTAGGGCCGTACGAACTGCATGATTTTTTCTTATATTATTTTCTTCGTTGCGGTTTCCGTCCTTCCAAGATTTTCTTCCTTGCTGCGCGTACGTTTAAAGATGTTTATGATGAAGAGACTATAAAGAAGTGGTTGCAGACTTTTTGCCGTCGCTTCTTTAACCAGCAGTTCAAGCGTTCCTGTTTGCCCGATGGCCCTAAGGTAGGAAGTATTTCTATCAGTCCGCGCGGTGACTGGCGGATGCCGAGCGATGCTTCTTCAGAAATGTGGCTGAAGGAAGTTGAAAAGATTTGAGGATTAAGCATTGAAAGCTAAAAGGTCGTGTCAAAAAGAAATTATCAGGTTCTTTTTGACACGACCTTTTAGCTTTCAGCGTTTAACTTTTTAGTAGTATCTCTTATATATTTTCTGGTACTCTTTTCCTTTTTTGAATCTTTTCAGCCAGGTATTCAGGCTGTCCAAGAGTACAGGAGACTGCTTGCTCACTCCCCATGAGTAGAATTGGGTGAAGCTGATAGCCGTATTTATGTCTATCTGCGGCAGACTGTCGGCTGCTGCGCGAGCGATGCTTTCTTCGCATACGGCATAATCGATATCGCCATGTGCTACAAGGGCGATAAGTTGTTCGGAACCATACTTTTCTACTTCCTTAATATATATGGTATCACCGATTTCGTTTCCTAAATTACGGATGCGCAGGATGGAAGGCGACCCTTCTACCACATTCAGCGTCTTTCCCGCTAAGTCCAATTGGCTTTTGATAAACAGGGAATCGTCGGGAGAGTCTGTTTTCCGTTGTACCAATACTTGCCTGTTCAGAACAATCGGAGAGGTCAGAAGCAAGGAGTCCTTTAATTCGCTGGTTGCTAAAATTCCATAGGCTATGACATCGAACCTGCCGTTTGCCAGACCTTCCAGACGTTCGTTAAAACTCATTTCGGGAGTAATGGCTACCTGCAGACCGTGATCACGGGCAAAAGCCTCTATTAATTCGTAATGAAATCCGGACAGGGTGTCTCCGTCCACATAAAAGCTGATGGAGTTATATTCCGTAGCGGCATGGAGCGTACCGTCTGCTGCTATTTCGGCATAATCGCGCGGATGTCCTTTACGGATTTCCTTTTTGGGCAATATAAATGTGGCAACGACTGCGGCTATTGCCCCCAGGATGATATATTTTGATAATTTACTCTTTTTCATAGTTGAAAGACGGCATTAGTCGTAGAAATTCCATGAAATGCCAATCTTGAACAGACGCGGGTTTATAGGGTAGTGCGGCACAAGGAAATAATTGCCTTTACCCATTCCTGCATTAACGTGATACATCATGGCAAAGATGCGTGTCCGCTTCAAATGCAGATTGGCGTATACGTTTACAATCGGATAGCCGCCAATCTCCACCTGGTCATCTGCTGCTTGAAGATGGAACTGCTGAATGGCAGGAGTATAGGCAGGTGCATTGTATTTGGTAAAATACCGCACATCCGCACCAAGTTGTACAGTCAGCACTTTCTTGGCTATTTTGGCAAGCAGATACAGATTGTGATATAGCGAGAGCTGCGGCAAGGGCAATACCGTTTCATTGCTTGATTTCTGCCAGGTTACTTCGTTGTCCAAATGCAGGATGCCTAAGCGGAAATCCTGTTTCAGTGTAGCGGAGAGCACCTGTATATTACCGCTTTCCTGAGCGGGCATGGCATTTTGGTTGAAATAGGTGTAGTTCTTTATGTTCTCTACGCCGGCACGCAGATTGGTTTTCCAGCGGCTGATGTTCAGCTCGCCTTCCACGCGTGTACGGAACTCCTTGTCCATGTTTTCATTGTCCCAGTAGTAATGGTTGGAGTGATAATGACGCATATAGAAAGAGGGCAGCGTGTTGCTTACATAACCTCGTGCATAGAAGTTCACGGTATCCTTCCAGAGGCGGAAGTTCAAGTCGAGGTCGGCATTGACGCGGAACTGTCCGAGTGCCTTGTCCATGATGCCCACTTCACCGTTTACGTTGTAATGCAGTGTTTTACCCAGCCGTTTGGCCAGTTCGCCGCCAACGAATATCTCCTGTTCGTCGAAATTGGTTCGCGACAATGTGTCCATCAACTCATAGCGGCTGAATTTATGCGATATATAGGCTGTCAGTCCAGCTTTGGCATACTTGTTGAAACCTTCGAGCAAAGCGATGCCGAATACGTTCTTTACACTGAAAGCCGTAGTAGAGTCCCTGCTGGCTACTTCGTTGAAGTAAGCGTTGGGATATTGCCCTTCCGTCTCCTTGGCGGAAGAGAATTTATGACGCGCCCGTTCCACTTTCATGGTATGTATGAAGCTGGTGACGGGAACGAACTCTTCGGTTATAATGGTATCTTTGGCTAAAGGTACGCTGTCGTTGGCAACTGCTCTTTTGGGGGATTTGGCATCTTCCACAGTTGTGGTTTCACGTGTGAAGCCGAGGCGGTAACGGTGCGTCAGGTATACATAGAAATCTTTGTTCTTGTTTGACGTCTGTTCCAACTTAACCGGAATGGTAGTGGATTCGTATTCTTTCTTGCCTTCCGCCATATCTTCCGGGCGCGTGATGTAACGGTCGTCCTGAATACCGCCGTTTTCGTTCATCTTCATAGTGAAGTTGTTGTATACCGCCTGCATCTGGTATTTATTACCTATATAGCTGGCGAATATTCCGGCATTGAAGTTCGATGTGGACTGGTTCTGGTAGTATCCCCGTCCGTACAGATAGTCAATGTTGAAGCCGAATGCCAACCGCTTGTTGACGTTTACCGAGAAATAGGACTTGAAGCGTTCTTCACCGTTGACCTTATTTCCTGCTTTATAGTAGGTAAGATTGGTGAAAGGTACATTACTGTTGGTAAATTTCACTTCATCGGGGCGGACGAAGAAGCTGGAGAAGGGCTCCATGAAGATGGTCGGCTCGTTGTCTCTGCGTTCAAAGAAGATACGTGACATACGGGGGGAACCCAGATTACCCAGATAATTATAGTGTCCGTACATGCCTTCTACCAGATTGGTATTCTGGAAGTTCAGGTTGGCAGTATCGGCGGGGATAATAGTGCGGTTGCCCAATGTTTCACTCAAACGCCACATATAGAGTTTGGGCGGAAGGCTTTGGATTTCCGTATCGGTGCTGTCTTCCAGATTATCGGGTAATGTGTTGGGGTCTACCTGGTTGCCGAACTGGTCACGGCCTGTTACAGGATCCATACGGTTGAAAGGGTTTTGTGCCCCGACGCCCAAAATGCCTATAATAGATAGAAATATGTATGTCAGTACGATTCGTCTCATAATTAGGCGCAAAGATACAATAAAAAATTATTCGCTTACGGAATTCAGCCTTTTTTGCTTCTTTTTTACATTCGGCGTTTACAGGCAATCTCTTTCTTTTTGACGATAAAAATGAGATGGAAAGAATGTTTTTTCTTGTAAATGGAGCATTGTATGTGCCGGGTTATTTATATTTGCGCAGATATTATGATGAATTGTTACCTTTGTGGTGAGTGGGTGTCAAAGACTGTTTATATATACTTAAAATCCATATCTTATAACATGAAAACATTGTTTGTCCTTTTGGGGATGTTTATAATTTATCCTTGTTTATACGCTCAAGATGCGGAGTTGCAGGCTTGCCGGGAAGAGCTGGCACGCGGCATGAGTCAGAAGAACCGCGACAGCATTGCAGCGGCTTATTGTCATTTGGGAGAATACTACGCCTATCGCCAGGCGGACAGTACCCGGTATTATTGCGAACAGGGATTGAAATATGCCGCAACGGATAAAGCCGAGCCTTACCTTTACCTGTTGAATAATCTGGCAGACGCTTATTTTTCTTCGGGGCAGTTGGACGAATCGTTAAAGCGTTTCCGTTTTGTGCTCGAAGAAGCCGGACGTTTGCATTGGGACGAGGTCGAGATAGCTTCCGTGCTTTCCTCTGTCGGCGTGATATACCGTAGAAAGGAGATGCCCGATTCGGCGCTGGTGTGCTATAACCGGGCATTGGCGTTGCTTGATAATCGCGAGGCTTATGATGAACGGACACAGTTGCTGACGAGTATAGCCATTCTCTATACGAACACCGCCCGGCTGAAAGAAGGCGAATATTACATCCGGAAAGCGTTGGAGGCATCGGAGAAGAGTGATGACATGGACATGGTGATGTATGCTGCCGCTACGGCGGGAAGTATTTTCACGCTGAGGGAAAATTATGCGGAAGCTGCCCAACTGCTTTATCCCGTACTTGCCAAAGCACGGGAGCAGCAGAAGCCGAGATTCGTACTGAAAATCATAGCGTATCTGTTGAGTGCCTATTACAGGCTGGACAATCGCGACTCCATCAATCATTACATGGCGGAAGGCGATAAAGTGGCGGCAGGACTGCCCGCTACCAATGCCGAGGTGCAGGGGTATCATGAAAGTCTGTGTGACATACTGACTAAAATGGGACGCTATGGCGAGAGCCTGCATATCCAGAAACGGATGCTGGCTGCGAGGGACAGCAGTTCGCAGACTCCCGTAGACCGGCTTTTTGAGAGAATGGCACGCAACTATGCCGGAATGAAAAACTATCCGGAGGCTATGGAGTATTACGCAAAGGCCTATCATACGGCAGACAGCCTGCATAAGGCGGAGGTGGAGACGGAATTGTCGGAACTCTCCATAAAATACGAGAACCAGGAAAAGGAACTTGAGATAGCGCGGCTCACTCAGCAGCATTTGGAACAGAAAGCTAAGACGATGCAATGGAGTGTGGCGGCAGTGGCGGCTTCTTCTGCTTTCCTGCTGCTGGCTGCCTATTATGTCTTCCGGCGTAAGCGCATCAGGAAAGAGGAGGAATTGAAACTTGCCCAAAGCTATATAGACGGTTTGGAGCGCGAACGTACGCGCCTTGCCAAGGATTTGCACGACGGTGTGTGCAACGACCTGCTTGGTATCGGTATGAATATGCAGTACATGCAGCCTACGGACGAATCGAAACGGGAGATTCTGGCTCTGCTGGAGCAGGTGCGCAGCGATGTACGCTGTATTTCTCACGAACTGATGCCGCCTAAGTTCCAGGTTACCACCCTTGCCGAGACGGTGGAGGCCTATGTGGAGGGGCTTGCCCTTCCTGCGTCGGTGCAACTTGCGTTCAGTAAGGAAAATGAAGAGATTCAATGGAGCCAAGTGCCCGAAGAGGTGTCTTATGAAGTTTATCGCATCATGCAGGAGTTGCTGTCCAATATCCTGAAACATTCCGGAGCGACGGAGATAGATGTGACTCTTACATTGAAACGGAAGTTGCTGACTCTGCAAATTTCAAATAACGGTAAAAATTACTGTGGTGACGAGGTGCGGGGAAAGGGCATCGGGTTTACTACCATTCAAGAACGCGCCAAAGCCGTCGGTGGTTTGTTTACCACGGATATTCAGGACGGAAGCCAAAAGTTCAAGCTTGAAATATCGTTATCCATTTAATGGAAAACCGGTATGCCGGAGAGTAAAATCACTATTTTTGATGATGCCGCATATTGATAAATGCTATTTCTTTGCAACATAATTCAGAACACAAAGATAGGTTGATGAAAGAAAGAGATATACGCATTTTGTTGGTGGATGACCATGATTTGGTGCTTCAAGGTTTGAAGCGGATAGTAGAATGTTCGCTACCGGAAATAAAAAACGTATGTACTGCATCGTCGGGACAGGAGGCATTGCATCTTATCGCATCTCAACGTTTCAATCTTTTCGTGCTGGATATGGAACTGCCCGATATATCCGGGATGGACATCATTGTGCGGATACGGGAGAAAGACCCGCGGGCACGCATCATTGTCAACACCATGCACGAAGAAATCTGGTTTATCAAAGATTTGATTCAGAGTGCAGTAGACGGTATCTTGTTTAAATCCATCGATTCTACGAAAATAGCCGAAGCCATTCGCCGGGTGTTGGATGGCGGAACTTACTATTGCCCTTATGCCGAGCATGTGCGTGCACAGATGCGGCGTTCGGACGAAGGGCGGCGTGAGGAACTGACCTTGCGCGAACTTGATGTACTGAAACGGATATCCGAGGGCAAGAACACGCAGGAAATAGCTCAGGAACTTTGTGTCTCTACCAATACGGTTGATACGCACCGCCGTCATCTGATGGACAAGCTGGATGCACGTAATGTGGCCGACCTCATTATGACAGCTATCTCCAAAGGGATAATCCCTATCCGTAAATGCTGACAACATTACTCATTTAAATAATTCAATAGTATGAAAAAGTTTACGGTTATAACTTTATCTGCAATGTTCTGCGGACTGGTTGTGTTGTCGGCATGCGGCGGTGGAGCCGCTTCGGGTTCGGCTGCAAGTAGCGATGCGCCTTTGGGCCGTGTGCCTGCGATATTTGCAGAGGTGGCTGCCAAGAAAAAAGCATTGGACGAAAGCTTGCGTAAGGAGGATGATTTGGACCGGTATCAGAAGAAACTGAAAGAGTTTGATGAATATGCTGCCAAGAGTTATCAGAAGGCGGCGGAAGAAGGCGAGAAACTTGTCGGACGTGAAATTGTCTGTACGGGAGATGTTTACCCTGATTTTCAGATAACGGGTGCTAAGGTGGCGGAATATCATGCCGGCAGAGAGGCGGGCAGTATAATTGTGAGGGTTACGGTCACTCCCAAACGGGATATTGTAGTACGTGAAACCAAACGTCAATGTGCCGAAGGCGAATATCCGCTGAAAGATACCCGTCTGTATTTCGCCTTGATGAAGGCCAACGACCATTTGATTGAACTCGGACAGTTGAACCCTTTCAACGGTAATTCTTATAACAGCTCTTTGAAAGCCGAATATGCTCCCGGACAGATGGTTCAAGCCGGCGTACCTTGCCATAGCGAAGGAGCTCCGGTGTACATCAACTGCCATACCTACGACTTTACGGAATTTGCCAAGATTGTATTTCTGGCAGAGAAAGATTATATGGCTATACGTAAGCAGGCTTACGGCTTCTGATAGAAACAAACTTCTTTAATCTTAAAGGCAAACAACTATGAACAGGCTTTTAATGGCGGCGGCACTTATTGTGCTGGCAGCCTGTGGTGGCGTATCCACACAAAACGGCAATGGGACGGACAAAGAAGGACTGAACGGTAAAGTGCATAAGGTGCAAACCTTGATTTACAACGCGAAGTCCCAGGGCAATGAAACAGTAAAGGACGGCAAACCGGATTCTTATCGTGAAACGGATTTCTTTCCGAAAGAAGATACCCGGATTTATAATGCTGCCGGGCAGCTCGATTCTGTGGTGAGTGTGGTGGACGCCGTCAAATACATTACGGTCTATGCCTATCGGGACGGGAATGTCAGCAATGAGAAACTCTTTCAGAACGGTGAACTGCTAACCGACCGCAGATATGTTTATCGGGACGGCAAGCTGGCAAGTACAATCGAAGACATGTATATCGGCGGCGACAAGACTACCAGTGAGTATCCGGTGGATGCTTCAAAGACAGAGTACGTGGATGGCAATTGCATAGAGCATGGTGATACGGAACGCGATTATGTTGTGAAAGATGCTTTGGGGCGTGTGCTGAAAGAGTCCGCTTACAGCGAGATGGACGATTATCTCACCGTAAAGGAGTATACCTATAACGAAAAAGGCTGGCTGGAAACCTGCGTATCTTCCGATGATAATAAGGTGTCTTACGATTATCCGGAAACGGACGACCGGGGCAACTGGACACGCATGGTGATAACCCTTAACGGACAGCCCTATGGCATTGCGGAACGTAGCATTACTTATTACGAATGATAATAGACAAGGTATTATGGAAACTATAATCGTATTATTGGCTTTGCTTTCTCAAATATTGGGTCTGTTCGGCTTTGTTTTCTCATGTCTTTTGTTTTTGAGGTTCGGTAAAGTAAAAGGTTGGTTCAATAAGAAGGCAGGTACGGAGATTGTATCCTCATTCAGCTTCCGTTCTCTCCGCACATTGATTGTAACCGGGGTGCTGGGGTTTGTAATGATGATGGTGGGTCTGCTTTGCAGCGTGGGGCTTTTTATAGATAAGACGCCTACGGATACACAGATGTATTGGTTTGCAGGTACGTTTGTAGCGTTGACGCTGGTGTATCCGGTTTGGCGCGTGATACGCCGTATCGTGCGTTGCAGTCGTGCGGAAAACAGGAGAGCGGAAAGGTGGCGACTGTTCTACGACGTAGCGGTAAACCTGGCAGGTTTGTTCGGCGGTTTGCTGTTGCTTGTCATCTTGTCTTTTGTGGCGGTAATCTTGTCTTTTACGAAATGGAACGGTTTCGTCCCCAAGCATCTCCGTGAGATGTCCGGAGTGGACGTTGTGCCGGAGTCGAATAGCTATTACTGGATAGGTGCTGTGCTGGGTGTGGTTGCCGTACTGTCGCAGTTCTGGGGTTCGGACGGTGAGGCGGTAATCGGCTGGCTGGTGGGCATATCCGTGCTTGCCCTCATCGGTTATGCCTGGTATCAGATACACAGTGCCGCACCCGAAGGCAGAAAACAGATTGCATGGCGGTGTGGATATATGGTATTGACTACCTATGCGGTGTTCACTATCACCTGGATTCTGATATTCGTGGCAGTTGCGCTGCTCATTCTTTATATAGTCCTTTCCGCTACCGGCAATTCGGGAGGGAAAGGCAAGTATAAAGTGACTTGTGAAAATCTGACCGATGATGTAATCAACGGAAGGGGGATATGCAAGATTACAAACTCCAGATGCAAGATGCGCGATACGGGAGTTTGTCCTTACAATTGATAATAATATAGGCAATAAAAAGGTACACTTGTATGAACGCGGAGACTACCCGACCGAGTTCGTTGCACTGCAAGAATATGTACGTTGCTTCGGAGATTGCACAAAACTGACGGACTATTCCGATATGCCTGACCATTGGTGATATGAGGGCAATGAAAAAACGGATGATGTATCGCTTTGAAATACATCATCCGTTTATACTGAACGCATCGTCCGTTCGGGGCTGACAGACCATCTGTTTACCTCAAACGGACGGTCTGTTTTTTCAGACCTCTTTAATCAGCTCCATACCGCGTTTGATAGCCTCTTCATTCATGGGTATCAAGTGGTGGTGACGTTCGGGGAGTGTTTTTTTCAATCCCTTGATAACGTTCTCCAGCGTTACGATGGGAGCAATCTTCAGCAGTCCGCCAAGCACAATCATATTGAAAGCCTTTGCGTTGTTCATTTCATTGGCTGCATCCATGGCGTCGATGCGGTAAATGTGTATATCCTTACGGGTAGGCGGGTTGATGATGCCGTAGCCGTCGTAGATAAGTATGCCGCCCGGCTTTACTTTGCTCTCGAACTTCTCCAATGAAGGTTGGTTCAGGATGATAGCCGCATCATACTTGCTCAGGATGGGCGAGGAGATTTTCTCGTTGCTCACGATTACGGTAACGTTTGCCGTACCGCCACGCTGTTCCGGTCCGTAGGCCGGCATCCAGGTAACTTCCTTGCCTTCCATCAGTCCGGAATATGCCAGAATCTTTCCCATGGACAATACGCCTTGTCCGCCGAAGCCTGCTATAATGATTTCTTCTTTCATTGTTCTTCTGTTTTTAGCATCATTGTTTATCTTTCAAGTCACCCAATGGATAGAAGGGGAACATGTGCTCCTGCATCCATTTGTTTGATTTCTCCGGAGACATCTTCCAGCCGGAGTTGCAGGTGGAAACGATTTCCACGAGGTTGGAACCCTTGCCTGCCATGGAGTTCTCGAACGCCTTGCGGATGGCTTTCTTTGCCTTGCGGATAGCGGGAACCGTATCTACGCTCTGGCGGGTTACGTATGCCGTACCTTCCAGTTGGGCGGCTATATCGGCCATTTTCAGCGGATAACCGTGCAGGTGTACGTCACGTCCGTAAGGACTGGTAGAGGTTTTCATGCCCACAAGGGTAGTGGGGGCCATCTGTCCGCCGGTCATACCGTAGATGGCGTTGTTGATGAAGATGATGGTGATGTTCTCACCGCGGTTCAGCGCATGGATGGTTTCGGCCGTACCGATACATGCCAGGTCGCCGTCGCCCTGATAGGTGAATACCAGACGGTCCGGCCACAGGCGCTTAATGGCGGTGGCAAGGGCTGGAGCACGTCCGTGGGCGGCTTCCTGCCAGTCGATGTCTATATAGTTGTAGATAAACACGGCACATCCCACGGGGGAGATTCCGATGGCCTTATCTTCCAGTCCCATTTCTTCGATTACTTCGGCAATCAGTTTGTGAACCACGCCGTGGCTGCATCCCGGGCAGTAGTGCATGGGATTATCGTTCATCAGAGTCGGTTTCTTGGCAACCAGGTTCTCGGGTTTGATAATATCTTCTTTTGTCATAATCACTTCTCCTTATCTGTTGGTGAACCGTATGAAAAACTCCATAAGCTTTACAAATATAGCTGCGCCGCAAACGTATATAAACAGTTTGAAATCGTCCCTTGCTACAATGTACACGATGATAGATGCCAAGGCAAGTATCAGAAAGAGAATATTCAGTACGTTTCTTATTTTGTCAGGATTCATTTCTTAATTTGAGAGTTGAGGATTAAAAATAAAAAATAAAAATAGAGTTGGCTGAGACTTCTTGATTCTCAACCCTCGATTTTTAATTTGGCAAGCGCCTCTACAATCTCGTCCGGGTCGGGAACGATGCCGCCGAGACGTCCGAAGTGCTCTACTTTCACCTTACCGTTTACGGCGAGGCGGACATCCTCAATCATCTGTCCGGCATTCAGCTCGGTAACCAGTATGCCTTTTACCTTGTCGGCGTATGCGGCAATGGCTTTGGTTGGGAACGGCCACAGAGTGATGGGGCGAAGCATTCCGACCTTGAGGCCTTCTTCGCGCGCCATTTCCATGGCTTTCTGGCCGATACGCGCCATGGAGCCGAAAGCTACAATCAGGTATTCGGCATCCTCGCAGTGAATCTCTTCAAAGCGTACCTCGTTCTCTTCGATTTCTTTGTATTTGGCCTGGAAGCGGATGTTGTTCTTCTCCATCTCTTCCGGTTTCAGTTCCAGAGAAGTGATGACGTTGGGCTTGCGGCCGTTGGTTCTGCCAGTAGTGGCCCACGGACATTGCTCGATAACTTCGGCATCCGTGCGGCGCGGCTTCTGTGCGGGAAGAACTACCTTCTCCATCATCTGTCCGATTACGCCGTCGGCAAGGATGATAGCCGGATTGCGGTACTTGAAGGCAAGCTCGAAGCCCAGGCTTACGAAGTCCGCCATTTCCTGTACGGAAGCGGGGGCGAGGGCGATAAGGCGATAGTCGCCATGGCCGCCGCCTTTCACGGTCTGGAAATAGTCGGCCTGGCTTGGCTGGATGGTTCCCAGTCCGGGACCGCCGCGCATTACATTTACAATCAGACACGGCAATTCGGCTCCTGCAATGTAGGAGATACCTTCCTGCTTGAGGCTGACACCGGGGCTGGATGAAGAGGTCATTACCATTTTTCCGCTTCCGGCGCCACCGTATACCATATTGATAGCTGCCACTTCACTCTCTGCCTGAAGCACTACCATACCGGTGGTTTCCCACGGTTTCAGTTCGGCGAGTGTTTCCAATACCTCTGATTGGGGGGTAATAGGGTAACCGAAGTATCCGTCGGCGCCGCAGCGGATGGCTGCATGGGCGATGGCTTCGTTTCCTTTCATTAATACAACTTCTTCTGCCATATTCTTCTTATTTATTCAACTTTTACTTTATAAACCGAGATACATCCGTCCGGACATACAGTTGCGCATGAACTGCATCCGTTACAGGTATCTTCCAATATCTGGTGGGCATAGTTATACCCTTTCACGTTCACCTCTTTGGTGAGGGCTATTACATTGAGCGGACAAGCCACAACACACAGGTTGCAGCCTTTGCAACGCTCGGTGTCTACTACGATTGCTCCTTTGATTTTTGCCATAATTTACGTTTTTTATTGATTGTACATATCCTTGTGATAGAAGTTCAGAATATCCATTACCATGTTATAGGCTTGCCGGGCGGGGCTGTCCGGATTGAGGTCGATGGCATAGCGGTAGTTGTTCAGCGCTTGCTGCCAGTTGCTCTGTTTGCGGTATGCGTTCCCCCGGAGATAATAGGCTTCGTCTTTTTGCGGGAAATCGGTCTGAAGCAGTTCGTCAAGCAACAGAATGGCCTGCTCTACGTTTCCCTGACTGATAAGCTCTTTTATGGTGTTTAATTGCTCCATATCGTTCTGAGTTCCGGATTATTTAACTACAAAGATAGTTTTTATTTGAAAATGAGAGGCATCTTTACTGTGAAAAATAAGAAAATAAGGAGACGGTTGTATCTTGTCTTTTCTTATTCCGGGCATTTGCTTACGAAACTCCCGGCGTTTGCTTCCCATATTCCGGGTGTTTTCTATTGGAATGCCCGGTCTTTCAGGAGTAAACTCCGGGCGTTTCGGGAGCAAATGCCGGGGGATTGGGAGATATGACAATCCCTTTGTTCCGGCTTTGATTCATTACGATGCAAAGCAGGACAAAGGGATGCTCTCCTGATGAATGTGCAGATGGAATATACTTCTTCGATCTTTTATTTTAGCAGGGGTTGTCGGGGGAGACCGGTTATTTCACAAGTTCCCCGTTTATGTACAGATTCTTGAACGTGACATCTTTTGCTCCGCTAATCCGGTTTTTACCTTCCTTGACGTTATTGAAGCGGCTGTCTTCCACGCTTACATTATAAACGTGCTTGTCATCATCAAGTCCGATGATGAGTACACCGAGTTTGCTCTTCTCGCAAGTCACGTTTTTGAGGTGTACGTTGCGCACGGTAGGGGCATAGCCGCGATTGCACTTTTCCCGGTTTTCGTATTGCAGGTTGATGCGCAGTACGGCTTCGCGGCATTGGCCGACGGTGACGTTGCGTACAAATACATTCTCTATCAGTCCGCCGCGGCAGGTACTGGTCTTGATGCGGATTACGCGGTCCAGGTCGGGGCTGTCCATGCGGCAGTTCTCAACGAACAGGTTACGGTAGCCGCCGGATATTTCACTGCCGATAACGACGCCGCCATGACCGTTTTTCATGAAGCAGCCGCGCACGATGATATTTTCGCTGGGAATGTTCCACTTGCGTCCGTCCTGGTTACGGCCGGATTTGATGGCTATGCAGTCGTCGCCCGTATCAAAGGTACAGTTTTCTATCAGTACGTTTTTGCAGGATTCCGGGTCGCAGCCGTCTCCGTTGGGTCCACGGTTGAATACGTGCACGCCACGTACGATGAGGCTTTCGCAAAACAACGGGTGTATAACCCAGAACGGAGAGTTCAGCAGGGTTACATCCTCTATCAGTACCGTGTTGCAGGAATAGAGGTTGATGAGCTGCGGGCGCATGCCGTCTTCGGGTTTCATGATACGCTTGTATACCGGCGTGGATGTTTCCCCGTACATCAGCAGACGTTCGCGTCCGCCGTTGCGTTGGGCCACCATGCCTTCTTTCCAGCCGTAGCGCGGAGCGCCGCACATCGGCCACCAGGTTTCGTTGGAACCCTGACCGTCGATTGTCCCTTTGCCGGTGATGGCGATGTTGGTTTCGCCGTATGCATATATCAGCGGGCGGGCATTGTAGCAGTCCAGACCTTCCCAACGGGTGATGACGGCAGGGAAGTAAAGGCTCTGGTCGGTGGAGAATTTCAGTACGGCTCCTTCTTCCACATGAAAATTTACGTTGCTCTTTAGGGTGATGGGACCGGTATGGAAAGTCCCTTTAGGTACTACGACCGTTCCGCCGCCGTTCAGGCTGCATGTCAGGATGGCCCGGTTGATAGCCTCATGGCAAGGTTCATCCGGCGTATCCGGTTGTGCACCGAAGTCTGTGATGAGGTAGGTACGTTTGGGGAAAGAGGTCCGCTTGATTTGTTTTTCAATTTTGGCGCTTTCCTTGAAGGCTTTGTCAAAGTCTATCGGATTGGCGGTGGCCAGGGTTACCGATAGAAGCAGGGAGATGATTCCGATTACTTTCTTCATGCGTTTTTCTTTTATGTTCTTAAATGGTAAATAGATTGCGCAGGCAAAAGTAGGAAAACTCTTCCGGTGACAGAGGTTAGTTTTTGATTGAAAGGGTGTAATAATTGACTGAGATGAAGAAAAATCCGTTCCGTAAGACGAAAAAAAATTATCCCGTGAGATGAAATAAATCGTCTCGCGGGATGATTTTCTTTATCTCGCAGGGCGAATAATTCCGTCTCACGGGATGAAAACAACCGGTTAAGGGCTTCCTTGAATCCGAGGGTTATCCCTGTACCGGTATTTTGTCTATTCTCCGCTGGTGGCGTCCGCCCTCAAACGAAGTGTTGAAGAATTCGGTCATAATCATATCCGCTTCTTCCGTGCCGATGAAGCGTCCCGGCATGACAAGGACATTGGCATCGTTGTGCTGGCGTGCCAGATGAGCAATTTCGGCAGTCCAGCAAAGAGCCGCACGAATGCCCTGATGCTTGTTGAGCGTCATGTTGATGCCGTTTCCGCTGCCGCAGATAGCAATTCCCGGGTAACATTCGCCTGCTTCGACAGCTTGCGCCAGTTGATGGGCAAAGTCGGGATAGTCGCAGCTTTCGGTGGAGTAGGTTCCGTAATCTTTGTAAGGCCAGCCTTTGGCTTCCAGCCAACCGCGGACATACTCTTTCAGTTCAAAGCCGGCGTGGTCGGAACAAAGTCCAATAGTTTTCATATAAAATAAAATGATAGAGTGATAATGTGAAAAAGCGATAGAGCAATGAGGTGACGATGTAGTGCAGCATGTGCAGGCTTTTCTACCATATCGCCTCATTACTCTATCATTATTTTACTGTTGTTTTATTAAATCATTGCCTTTACTTGCTTGTACACGTTTTCTGCCGTGAAGCCCAGCTTTTCGTCCAGCACTTTGTAAGGAGCGGAGAAACCGAACGATTCCAATCCCCAAACCTTACCGTGGGCGCCTACCAAGCCTTCCAGCGTAACGGGCAGTCCGGCGGTCAGACCGAATACTTTTGCATTTGCCGGAATCACGCTCTCCTGATAGCCCGGAGCCTGACTGCGGAACAGTCCCTCGGACGGAACAGATACGATGCGCAGCTTGACACCGTCCTTGCGCAGCAGTTCTGCACCGGCCACCAGCGTGGCTACTTCGGAACCGGAAGCTACAAGGATAACGTCCGGATTCTCGTCCGAACCGGCTACGATATAAGCGCCTTTGGCTGCCTGGCTGTAATCATTGCCTGCAGGCAGGTTGGCGATGTTCTGACGGGAGAATATCAAAGCGGTCGGGGTAGACATGTTCTCCATGGCAAGTTTCCATGCCACGGTTGTTTCTTCCGCATCGGCAGGACGGAGTACCAGCATGGAGTTATGCCCCTTGTGGTTTTTCAGCTTTTCCATTAAGCGGATTTGAGCTTCCTGTTCTACCGGTTCGTGCGTAGGACCGTCTTCGCCTACGCGGAATGCGTCGTGTGTCCAGATGAATTTTACGGGAGTTTCCATGAGGGCAGCCATGCGTACGGCAGGTTTCATGTAGTCGGAGAATACGAAGAATGTTCCGCAAGCGGGGATAACGCCGCCATGCAGCGCCATACCGATGCAGCAGCATGCCATTGTCAGTTCCGATACGCCTGCCTGGAAGAATGCACCGCTGAAATCGCCTTTCTTGAAGGAGTGGGTCTTTTTCAGGAAGCCGTCGGTCTTGTCGGAGTTGGACAAGTCGGCGGAAGCCACAATCATGTTTTCCACCTGAGTGGCGAGAGCACCGAGTACGGTAGCCGATGCGGCACGTGTAGCGACATTGGCTTTCTGTTCGATTGCAGCCCAGTCCACTTCGGGAGCCTTGCCGGAGAAGAACAGTTCCAGTTTGGCTGCCTTTTCGGGATTGGCTTTTGCCCATGCGGCTTTGGCGGCATATTTTTCTGCCATGATGCCCTTCAATTCGGCAGCGCGTCTGGCGTAAAGCTCGGCTACTTCCGGGAAGACAGTGAACGGATTTTCCGGGTTTCCGCCCAGGTTCTTGATTGTATTTACATAAGCGTCGCCGCCCAAAGGAGCACCGTGTGTAGCGCAGTTGGCTTCGTAGCTGCTGCCGTCTGCCTTGCGTGCGCCTTTGCCCATTACTGTGTGACCGATAATCAGCGTAGGACGCTCAGCTTCGGCTTTAGCCTCGTTGAGTGCGCCGCGGATGGCATCTGCATCGTTACCGTCGATTGTGATGACTTTCCAGCCCCATGCCTCGTATTTCTTTGCTGTATCTTCGATGGTTACATCTTTCGTTTCGGTGGAAAGCTGGATGTCGTTTGCATCATAGAACATGATGAGGTTGTCCAGTCCCAGCGCACCGGCAATACGGCCTGCACCCTGTGAGATTTCTTCCTGAATGCCACCGTCGGAGATATAGGCGTAAATCGTCTGGTTCATTACTTCTTCAAAACGGGCTTTCATGAACTTGGCGGCGATGGCTGCTCCAACGGCAAAGGTATGTCCTTGTCCCAACGGACCGGAAGTGTTTTCGATGCCGCGCATGATGTCGCGTTCGGGGTGTCCCGGAGTGGGGCTGCCCCATTGGCGGAACTCTTTCAGCTCATCCAATGTGAATTTGCCTGCCAACGCCAATGTGGAATAGAGCATCGGCGACATGTGTCCCGGGTCGAGGAAGAAACGGTCGCGACCTTCCCACGCGGGGTTCTCGGGGTCGTACACTAAGAACTCGGAGAAGAGTACATTCACAAAGTCGGCACCACCCATAGCGCCACCGGGGTGTCCGGAATTGGCTTTTTCGACCATAGAAGCAGCAAGGATACGGATGTTGTCCGCTGCAAGGTTCATAAGTTTCTTGTCGTTCATATTATAAAATATAATTGTTATTTGAATATTCTGTAAGTGAATTGAATTCTTGCTTGTTGGTTTTACCAGGACAAAGATAACTCTTTATGTGCAATTTACAATATAGAAAGCTGCTCTTTTTTCTTGCCTGTATAACCTGCTTCCTGTTTTGAATACAATAACTGTTCACTGCCGACCGGTGGGTTTAGGATTGTCTGCCGGAAAGTAAACGAGGTGTGCTGTCGTTGTTGGGAGTTATTTATTTCTCTACTGGAAATGGAACAATACCGGCTGCCGAGGAGTTTGTCCGGTATAGATGACAGGAAGGCCGGTTTAATAAAAAAGACGCCTTCTTCACAGAAAGCGTCTTTTTTATTATAAATCGAATTATTTTTATTCCAATCTGCGTGCACCATCGCTGATTACAACATCGTAAATCTTCGGACTTCTGTTGAATTTCTTTTTGAATTCTTCTTTGGCTCTTTCAACGAAAGTACTATAAAGCTCTTCTTTAACGAGGTTGATGGTACAACCGCCAAATCCTCCGCCCATTACGCGCGAACCGGTTACACCGCAATCAAAAGCAAGGTCGTTCAGGAAGTCGAGTTCTTCGCAGCTTACTTCATACAGTTTGCTCATGCCCTGGTGTGTTTCGTACATCTTTTGACCTACCGTTTCGTAATCGCCTTTCTCCAAAGCATCGCAAACATCGAGTACGCGTTGGATTTCTTCAATCACATATTCTGCACGCATAAAGTCTTCTGCACTGATTTCGGCTTTGGCTTCTTCAAGCATTTCCATGTTGCAGTCGCGCAGGAATTCTACATGCGGATGTTTCTTCTGGATAGCGGCAACAGCAGCCTCGCAACTTTGGCGACGTTTATTGTATGCCGACGAAGCAAGTTCGTGTTTTACCACAGAATCTACCAGTACCAGACGGTAACCTTTCGGCTCGAACGGGAAGTACTGGTATTCCAATGAACGGCAATCCAAACGGATAAGACTGCCTTTCTTGCCGAATACGGAAGCGAATTGGTCCATAATACCGCAGTTGACGCCACAATAGTTGTGTTCCGTAGCCTGGCCAACTTTGGCCAATTCGAATTTGTCGATTTTATTGTCGCCGAACAGATCGTTCAACGCATAAGCATAAGTGCTTTCCAAGGCTGCGGAAGAGGACATTCCTGCACCCAAAGGCACATCGCCTGCAAAAGCTGTATTGAATCCTTTTACTTCTACACCGCGTTTAATCATTTCGCGGCATACGCCGAAAATATATCTTGCCCAACTGGCGCGGGGAGCGTCTTCTTCATTTAAACCGAACTCTACGTAGTCTTTCAAGTCAATGGAATAGGCCTTTACTGTATTTGTGCCATTCGGTTTTATTTCCGCAATCATACCTTTGTCAATTGCGCCGGGGAATACAAAACCACCGTTGTAGTCGGTGTGCTCACCGATTAGATTAATGCGTCCCGGAGAAGCATAGACTGCTCCTGTTGTTCCGTCAAAATGCTTGATGAAACGGCTTCTTACGTATTCTATATCCATGATATTGTTTTTTAAGGTGAATAAATCTAATTACCTATAATATGTATTATCAATCAACTTTAATGTCTTTATTTACATTCTTGCAACCTATCAGCGCATAATAAAGCAGGTAGGCAAGAGCTACTACAATCAGCCAGTAGCTTGTTAAGTAGCCGATTCCGTCATTCCAGTCGACAATGGCATTTTGTAACAACGGCAGAATACCGCCACCGCATACAAGTACCATGAAAATACCGGAAGCCTTTTCCGTGTACTTGCCCAGTCCTTCTACTGCAAGGTTAAAGATACCGCCCCACATGATGGATGTACAGAGTCCGACTAACGCTAAGAACATAGCGTTGACAGGTACATTGACAAGTCCGAACATTTCTTCGGCACTGTTCTTGAATACCGGCATGTTTACCATAAGATCGGTTGGTGCAAACATGGCAGAGATAACCAGGAATATACCTATAACGGAAGCTGTGCCCAACATGGCTTTTGCTGATATTTTACTGCCGATACTGGCGCCGATGAGACGACCCACCAACATCAGTAACCAATAGGTTGCTGTTACTGAACCGGCGATAGCTTCTGCTCCTGCTCCATTTACACCCAATACATCCAAGTCGGGATTTTGCAACCATTTGTTCAGAACATTGGGTACACCGACTTCAATACCTACATATACAAAGATACCGATTGCTCCGAAGATGAAATGACGGAATGATAAAGGACCATACTGAGAAGGAGTGGTGTCGATTTTGACTTCCTGCTTTTCTTTTTCCGGAATAGTGGAGAAGAAGATGACAATGAATGCGAATGCAAAAATAGCCAGAGCCGCATACATCAATGGAAACACATCACTGATTTTTGCATTGGTAATGGAAGGTATTAAAATACCCGTAAGAATGATAACGGAGGTTCCTGCCAATGAGTTGAACGAACCGCCGAGCTGGATAAGCTGGTTACCTTTGTTACCGCCACCACCAAGTGTGTTGAGCATCGGGTTTACTACCGTATTAAGTAAACACATGGAAAAACCGGCAATGAATGCTCCCAACAGATAAATGCCGAAACTGCCCGCTACTCCTGAAAGAGTTTGGATACCCACACCGATAAATCCTACTGTAATGGCAATGAGTGCAGTCTTTTTATATCCCATTTTTTGCAACATATTACCTGCCGGATATCCCATTACTGCATATGCGATGAAGTTGGCAAATACGCCGAGAGTTCCCATCCAATTAGGTACTCCGAATTGAAATTTCAGGATATCACCCATTGGTGAGGCTAAATTGGTTACGAATGAAATCATACCAAATAAGAAAATCATCACAATAATGGCAACGATATTCCCATTCTGTTTTTGTTGTGTCATGGTTAATAATTGTTTATTAAGTTTATAATCAGGTTAGTTATTTCTTTTATTCTTGTACACCGAACTTATAGATGGTTATCTGCTGATATTCATCTCCGGGGAGCAATACTGCTGATGGGAAATGTGCCTTATTGGGAGTATCGGGGAAGCATTGTGCTTCAAAGCATACAGCGCTTCTTGCGGGGAATGTTGCCCCGTGAGCACCGGTGAATCCTCCCAGCCAGTTTCCCGTATAAAGTTGCAGGCCGTTTTCTGTAGTATATACTTCCATTGTGCGTCCGCTTACGGGTTCTGTACAAGTGGCGGCAAGGCTCAGTTCACCGCTTTCCGCTTTATTCAACACATAGCAATGGTCATATCCGGCTCCGTTTACCAGTTGCTGGAATTTATCGTCAATACGCTCGCCGATGGCATGGGGAGTACGGAAATCCATAGGTGTATTTTCTACTTTTAGGATTTCTCCCGTAGGAATAGATACCTCATCAATAGGTACATAGAAATCGGCGTTGATGGTAAGGATATTATTCAGAACAGTAGGTGAGGGGTTGGAAATACCAGCGAGATTAAAGAAACCGTGATTGGTTAAATTTACAACTGTAGCTTTATCGGTTGTGGCCCGGTATTCTATAACCAAGGCATTTGCTTCATCTTCCAGACGATATGTCATTTCTACTTCTAAAGTACCGGGGAAGCCCTCTTCACCGTCGGCAGACGTATAATTGAAAATGACGGTCGATTCATTGGGCTGAACCGCATCCCATACGCGGGCATGGAAACCGGTTGGTCCGCCGTGCAGTGAATTGGGACCGTTGTTGACAGTCAATTGGTGTTCCTCGCCATATAAAGTGAATTTCCCATTGGCAATTCGGTTTCCATAACGGCCTATCGTGGTGCTCAAGAAAGGTTCGGGACTGTTTATTACGTGTTCTATGCTGTCATGTCCTAAAATGACATTGGCAAATTTTCCGTTTTTGTCGGGCACCATAATCGAAAGAATTGCACAACCGTAGTTGGTTACCGCCACTTCCATCCCCTGAGCATTTTTGAGGATATATAAATCTGTTTTCCTGCTGTTTATATTCTTTTGAAAGTCTTTTCTGTCCAAACCGGACAAGTTACTTTCTGTCGGAGTAGTGTCTGTTATATTCATGGTATTATTTAAATTTTCTTGCAAATAAAGAGAAATTCTTTTGTTCCCCCAAGTAATTGAGAGGAAATATGGGGAACATTTTATGAAAGTTTAGCGTTTGACAATTAGAATACAAATTGATATTTTTTGTATGTTTGTCGCGTTAATCTAAAAAGTATTGTAACAGTATTGAATTGTACTAATTAAAAACAACAAATGTATCCTCTAAAATTTGAGCCCATCCTGAAACAGACACTTTGGGGTGGCGACAAGATTATCCCATTCAAACACTTGAATGAAACTCTGCCGAATGTAGGTGAGAGTTGGGAAGTTTCAGCAGTAGAAGGTAGTGAATCTGTAGTTGCCAATGGTGCGGACAAAGGGTATACTTTACCCGAAATGGTTCGTAAATATAAAGAAGAGTTGGTGGGCGAAGCGAACTATGCACGGTTTGGAAATAAATTCCCGTTACTGATAAAGTTTATTGATGCAAAGCTGGATTTGTCCATTCAGGTGCATCCGGGTGACGAACTTGCAAAGAAACGCCATAACAGTTTCGGTAAAAATGAGATGTGGTATGTCATTGCTGCCGATAAAGGTGCAAAATTGATTTCCGGCTTTGCCGAGGAGATAACTCCGAAGGAATATAAAGACCGGGTGCACAATGGAACATTTGCCGAAGTGCTTCAAACTTGCGCCATAGAGCCGGGAGATGTGTTTTATGTCCCTGCCGGTCGTGTACATGGCATTGGCGCTGGAGCATTCGTTGCGGAAATTCAACAGACTTCCGACATAACTTATCGTATTTTCGACTACAATCGTAAGGATAAGGACGGTAAATCCCGCGAATTGCATACCAGTCAGGCAATGGATGCCATTAACTTTTCCGATGTGCAAGACGATTTCCGTACCGAATACGAACGTGTACAGAATGAACCCGTTGAGATGGTAGCGAGTCCTTATTTCACTACTTCTGTATATGACATGACGGAAGAGATTACTTGTGATTATTCGGAACTGGATTCTTTTGTTATTTTTATCTGTGTGGAAGGTTCTTGCCGTCTGACGGATGACAATCAGAATGAGATTACCTTGCGTGCCGGCGAAACGGTTCTTTTGCCTGCTGCTGTTCAGGAAGTAACAATCGTACCGGAAGGCCAGCGGGTGAAACTGCTTGAGACTTACGTGTAAGAGTTGATATTATTACTGTAATGAAGTTAACATCATGTAGCCAATGGTGTTAACTTCTTTTTTTTGATATGTTCTTTTAATTTCCAGATACACTACTGTCCCGTAAAAGTGGATAAATAGTTCTTTGAAATTATTGAAATATAGTCAATTACACGGTTTTTTGAAAT
>NZ_JBCODG010000013.1:0-15436 GCF_040928965.1 Bacteroides sp. 2201st1_D9_2201SCRN_220225
GCTCATTAACACCATAAACTAAGTAAAGGAGCCATAAAGACAGGGGTAATCTTTATCTTTTCATAGAGGAAAGATAGCAAAATTCCGATTCACACCGATATGCAAAGCGTTTCTTTGGCCAACTGCGTGTCCGGAAAAACGGCGCGCGCCTCATCCAGCAATACCTGCTCATCGTCATAACGGGCGGAGAAATGACCTATCAGCAGCTTCTTCACTTCCGCATCGCGGGCTATCCGTGCGGCTTGCGAAGCGGTGGTATGGAACGTCTCTTTGGCACGCGGGGCGGCATCTTCGGCAAAAGTGGCCTCATGGAAAAGCAAATCCACTCCTTTTATCTGTTCCGTTATGGAAGGAAGATAAATCGTATCCGAACAATAGGCATAACGCCGCGGGGCAGCCGAGGGACGGGTGAGACGGGCATTGGGTATCACCTCTCCTTCCGGCGTAACGTAATCCGCACCGTTCTTGATACGGTTCAGCTCGTACACCGGCACTTGATAGAAGTCTATCATGTCGCGCAGGATATGATTGGGGCGCGGCTTCTCGGCAAACAGAAAACCGCAGCAAGGCATGCGATGCCGCAAAGGAATGGTTGTCACCGTAAGCGACCGATCTTCATAAATCAAGGCGGCTTCTTTCGTCTCGAACGCGTGGAAGAAGATTTTATAGGTCATCTGATGATTGAAGAATGCAAGCATCGGCGTAAGAAGTTCTTCCAAACCTTTGGGAGAGTGTATATGCAGGTCGGCCGTACGCCCCAAAAGATTAAGCGTGGATATCAGTCCCAGCAGCCCGAAACAGTGGTCGCCGTGCAGGTGGGAGATGAAGATACAGTTCAAACGCGAGAATTTGAGGCGTGACTTTCGGAATTGCAACTGTGCGCCTTCTCCACAGTCTATCATAAAAAGTTTGTCACGTAAGTTCACTACCTGCGAAGTAGGAAAATGGCGGGTGGTGGGCAATGCCGAACCGGAGCCGAGAATATGTAGTTCGAATTTCTCCATGATGGTGCAAAGATAAGGGTAATCATCACAGATTGCACAGATTATCGGCAAGAAATTAAGAGCCTGCCTAAAAAGAAAGGGCACTTGTGTTTGCCACAAGCACCCTTACCTTATTTATATGGAGAAGTAATTACTTCTTTCCGGCTTCCATTTGCTCTTTCAAAGCAGCCAGAGCGTCGATGTCGCCCAAAGTTGTAGAAGCAGCCTGGTTTTGGATAGAAGCAGGAGCTTCTTCTCTCTTACCGGAAGACTTCTTGGCAGCTTTCTTTTCTGCTCTTTCTTCAGCCTTGGCTACATCTTCGAAGATGCGGCTGTGAGACAGGATGATACGCTTAGCGTCCTTGTTGAACTCAATAACTTTGAATTCGAGCTTCTCGTCCAACTGAGCCTGTGATCCGTCTTCCTTAACGAGGTGTTTCGGAGTAGCGAAACCTTCTACACCATAAGGCAGAGCAACAACTGCACCCTTGTCCAGCATTTCGATGATAGTACCTTCGTGTACAGAACCTACTGTGAATACAGTTTCAAATACATCCCAAGGATTCTCTTCGAGTTGCTTGTGACCGAGGCTCAAACGACGGTTTTCCTTGTCGATTTCCAATACCTGTACGTCGATGTCCGCACCGATTTGAGTGAATTCTGAAGGATGTTTAACCTTCTTAGTCCAAGACAGGTCAGAGATGTGAATCAAGCCGTCAACACCTTCTTCGATTTCTACGAATACACCGAAGTTAGTGAAGTTGCGAACTTTTGCAGTGTGCTTGGAACCGATAGGATATTTCTCTTCGATAGTTTCCCAAGGATCAGCTTTCAGCTGCTTGATACCGAGAGACATCTTACGTTCTTCGCGATCCAGAGTCAGAACTACAGCCTCAACTTCGTCACCTACCTTCATGAAATCCTGTGCAGAACGCAAGTGTTGTGACCAGGACATTTCGGATACGTGAATCAGACCTTCAACACCCGGAGCGATTTCGATGAATGCACCGTAGTCAGCCATAACGACAACTTTACCCTTCACGTGGTCGCCTACCTTCAAGTTAGGATCGAGAGCATCCCAAGGATGCGGAGTCAGCTGCTTCAAGCCGAGAGCGATACGCTTCTTCTCATCATCGAAGTCGAGGATAACGACGTTGAGCTTCTGGTCGAGTTCAACCACTTCTTTCGGATCGCTGACGCGGCCCCAAGAGAGGTCTGTGATGTGAATCAAACCGTCTACGCCACCCAGGTCGATGAATACACCGTAGGATGTGATATTCTTAACGGTACCTTCGAGAACTTGTCCTTTTTCGAGTTTACCGATGATTTCTTTCTTCTGTTGTTCCAGTTCAGCCTCGATAAGAGCCTTGTGAGATACAACGACATTCTTGAATTCCTGATTGATTTTAACAACCTTGAATTCCATAGTCTTGCCAACGAATACATCGTAGTCGCGGATAGGCTTAACGTCGATTTGAGAACCCGGCAAGAATGCTTCGATACCGAATACGTCGACAATCATACCACCCTTAGTGCGGCACTTGATGTAACCCTTGATAATTTCTTCATTTTCCAAAGCAGCGTTAACGCGATCCCAAGAACGGGTAGCACGAGCTTTGCGGTGAGACAGAACCAGCTGTCCTTTCTTGTCTTCCTGGTTTTCGATGTACACTTCTACCGTATCACCTACTTTCAGGTCGGGATTGTAGCGGAATTCATTCAAAGGAATGATACCGTCTGATTTGTAACCGATGTTCACAACTACTTCACGCTTGTTCATTGCGATTACGGTTCCGTCAACTACCTCGCGGTCGTTAACTTTATTCAGCGTGTTGTCATACGCCTTTTCCAAGTCTTCGTGACTTACGTTTGTTACGGTTTCACCGTTTTCGTAAGCATCCCAGTTGAAGTCCTCAATGGGAGCAACATTTTTTAAATTTTCCATTAATAAATAAATTGTTTAACTCGTTAATTAAGTGAGACTTTATGTTGACTCATATTAAATCGGGCGCAAAGATAGGAGTATTTTCTTGAATGACAAAAAGTTCTTTCTGAAAATATCCGGTCTTTATGCCCGATTTCTAAAGATTTACACCTTATTATATGGTAGAATTCTCCCTGACATATGCCAAAGCCGCCCCTATGGCCGTGCGGTATTCCGCATAGGGCGGGATATGGAAACGCACATGATAAATGCTTTCCATCTTCGGAAACACTTCCCGGCATTGCGGCAACTGGGTAAGATTACCTATCAGCACAAAGTCCTTTACCGGACTGTTCAGGGCGGAAAGCACAGCCGCACCGCCGATAGTCTGGAGCACGGTATAAATGATGCCGCAGGCGATGTCTTCCGGTGAGGCGTTACTGTCGGCCTTTCCGAACAATGAAGCGGTAGCGGATACGGGCAGGTCGGGCAATGCGTTGTTACAGATATCGCCGATTTGCAGATTGACGCGGGTCACATCGCCTTTTGCCGCCAAACCGGCAACCTGATGAATGTCGTGTGTTTTGAGCAACAGCCGCGAAAGTCCCTGTAAGGTTCCGCCACCGATACCCATACCGCCGATATGCTGTATTTCATCCCCGTTGATTTTTACAAAGGAGGTGCCTGTTCCCATGCTGACAACTATCAGCCGGTCGATGTCCGTAGCATGGCGCGCCCCGAGTCCGTTGGCTATGAACTCATCCGTCTTGCGGGTGGGAAGTCCGTAAAGCGGGCTGTCCACAAATGCACTGCCCACACCGGTCAGCATCACCTGCTCCACATCGGACAAATGGATTCCGTTATCATAGATATACTTGCCGAACGCTCCGAACAGGGAAGTTACCGGGTCGGCTGCCGTTATGAACATCGGAGACTGTATCTTGCCTTTATTGAGTCCTACGATTTTAGTAGTGCTTCCACCTACGTCTATACCTATTACAATTCCCATAGTCTTAAAATTTTGGCACAAAGATAAAGTATAAATTCTTAATAATATGCCTTTCGGACTTACCTATTGAACAACTCAAACGTAAACTTAACCCCTACTTCCTGGTACTTCCAGTTTGCAAAGCTTGTAAAAACGCCGAAATCGAAGATGTGCGTACCGATGCCATACCCAAGCTCAAGATAAGGATTCAGGTGGGGAACCACCAGAGCATTCAGATACAACCGTTCATTCAATACGTATTGAGTATATTTCTTCAAGTGGCGGAGTAGCAGGAAAGGAGCCTCGTACGTAAAATGCCCGCGGATGTACTTGCGGGACGAGTTATACCAACGCCCGTCGAGCAACTGGAACACTCCGCCGATTTCATCATTCCAGCCTACGGGAAGATTGGAACGGGCCAGATTGGCGAAATCCACAAAATAAAGCTCTTTCTGATTCGTAAAAGCCCCCCAGCCGAAGCGATAGTAAATGTCACGCATCAATCCCAACGGGATGTTGTGCTGGAAGTCCACTTCAATACGTTCGTACTTTCCGGTGCTGTGCATGACACCGCTGATACCGCGCTCCCAGTCTACGGAAACGGTGGGATATTTGGAATGAAGGTTGATTTTACGGTCGCCGCTCATATAATAATACTGACCGGGAGTCCACGTCAGGCGTACACGGGGTGCAAAGCTGTTATAACTGTGGCGGAACTTTTTCAGAACCGAAGGGTCGAATCCCGGATAGACGGATGACACACCCGCAGACATCACATTCGGAGCATCGGGGTAGACAAGAACGAATTTAGAACGCTCCACTTCGGTACGCCTGTGCAAGGAAAGCCCCACATCCAGAGTCAGACCGTTAACAATCTCCCAGCTGTGGCGTATGTGCAAATACAAGTCCTTAAAATAGTCCAGGTGAATCTGGTCGAAATCAAAGATACTGTCGGGAATAGCTTTCAAATCGTCCAGCACATCGCTGCTGTAGATACGGTTACCGTTACCCACGCTGACATGCAGGGCGGCACGCTTGCGGGGCCAATAGTCGAAATCGGAATTGACCGACCAGTAAAACTCCTTCCGTTTGAAGTTGTAACCTAACTTGGGAACGATACGCAACAGACGGTCGCCCTTAAACAGCCGGTTGTATTTAAATTCCTGACGGTAAGAGAAACCGTTGCTCTTGCTGTAGCTCAGCAGCAAAGGGTTTATAAGAGGCGAACAGCGCACACTCCCCATTTTGGCAAGGTCTACCGTATACTTGCTTACCAGCGCATCGCCTATCTGCCCCCAGAACTCCAGCCGCTTGTTCTTGGGCTTTTTCTTATAGAGAAGCGTGTCACGGCGCAAGAAGAAATCCTCATACAGCTTCTTCTCATGCGAAGTCAGCGGAATAGGACGCAGCTTATTGAAGTGGGCGGTATCACGCCGGTAAGCATTGGTATCCGTCAGCAGAGTATAAGATTCCGACAGGTCGTATTTGCTTTTTGTCCTGTTCCGCACAACAGCCGGGTCTTTCTGACTAATCTCCTTATAGTCGAGTACCGCCGTATAGCTGCCGTCGATGACATTGCCCAGCAAACGAAATGTGGCATCGATGTTGAAATGCACAGGCAAAAACTCATTAGCGCTCCCCACCTGTCCCATTCTTACCAGATTATTAAAACGCAGCATCTCGGAACGCCCGGAAAAACGAATCTCGCGCACACTCCACACATTGTCGCTGACCACCATGTATCCCCCCACGAGCTGAAAACTCTTGCTCTTCGGCATAAAACGGATACGGAACTCACGGTTGTGCGCTTCACCCATTATGGAATCTATATAATAGGTATAGAATTTCTTTGCATTGGAAGCCAGCGGGGAGAGCAGCTTATCATACAGCAAGGTGGAAGAGTAGATATTGATGTGGAAGTATTCAAGCAAACGGCCGTCCAGTTCCCAAAGTTCGGAAGAAGTGCCCACACTGGCTTTCACTTTCTGGTCGTAAATATCGGGAGCGGTATAATGCAGTTCGCTGTATGTCTCCATCATATACTCCCGGACCCCTTTCTTCATACGGAACATGGAAGGGATAAAGCGGAGCAGATGATTTTTCTTGCGGATGTTTGCCCAGCCTTTTATATAAAGTTCCGCCTTGTACTCATCGACAACGCGCTCGTAAAAAGGCGCAAAGAAGATAACCTTGTCCATAATGGAATCCGCATAAGCCCGTTGTCCCGCATACGATTGGGGAACAGCCGTAGCACCCGCCTTCTGCAAACTTGCACACAAGAAACAGATTCCTATCCATATACATATAATATGTTTCAACCGCAATATCTTCTTATGAGGGAACAAATATAGAAAAAAAGTAATAACTTCCACCTTTATTCCATTTTCATTTTCAGAGGACGATATTTCTCCAAAAAACATTATTTTCAAGAGCACCCCTTATTTTTTAGAGGTATATCTTCAAAAAACATATAAAAAAAGCAAGATTACCCCCTAAAAAGTAGGGGGTAATTCAGAAAAAACATATAATTTTGCGCCCAACAACCAATAAAAGAAGAGACTAATATGTCAAAAATGAGATTTTTTGCTTTGCAAGAGCTCGCCAATCGCCGCCCTCTTGAAGTCATCACTCCTTCAAACAAGTTGTCCGATTATTACGGCAGCCATGTTTTCGACCGTAAAAAGATGCAGGAATACCTGCCCAAAGAAGCCTACAAAGCTGTAACAGACGCCATTGAAAAAGGAACTCCCATCAACAGGGAAATGGCCGATTTAATAGCAAACGGCATGAAAAGCTGGGCAAAATCCCTGAACGTTACCCACTACACCCACTGGTTCCAACCTCTGACAGACGGTACAGCCGAAAAGCATGACGGCTTCATCGAATTCGGAGAAGACGGAGATGTCATTGAACGCTTTTCCGGAAAGCTGCTTATCCAACAGGAACCGGATGCTTCTTCTTTCCCCAACGGTGGTATCCGCAACACATTCGAGGCACGCGGATATACGGCATGGGATGTTTCTTCACCGGCTTTTGTCGTAGACACCACGCTCTGTATCCCAACAATCTTCATCTCCTACACAGGCGAGGCGCTGGACTATAAGACACCTCTGCTCAAGGCTCTTGCAGCTGTGGACAAAGCCGCAACGGATGTCTGCCAGCTTTTCGACAAAAACATAGCACGCGTATATACGAACTTGGGCTGGGAACAGGAATACTTCCTCGTCGACCTGGCGCTCTATAACGCACGTCCCGACTTATGCCTGACAGGACGTACACTCATGGGGCACTCTTCTGCCAAAGACCAGCAGTTGGAAGACCATTATTTCGGCTCTATCCCGCCACGTGTCACTGCCTTTATGAAAGAATTGGAAATAGAGTGTCACAAACTGGGCATTCCCGTCAAGACGCGCCACAACGAAGTTGCCCCCAACCAGTTTGAACTGGCCCCCATCTTCGAGAACGCCAATCTTGCCAACGACCACAACCAGCTGGTTATGGATTTGATGAAACGCATCGCACGCAAACACAACTTTGCCGTGCTGTTGCATGAAAAGCCATACAGCGGCGTGAACGGTTCGGGCAAGCACAACAACTGGTCGCTCTGCACCGATACGGGAATAAACCTTTTTGCTCCGGGAAAAAATCCGAAAGGCAACATGCTGTTTCTCACATTCCTTGTGAATGTACTGATGATGGTATACAAAAACCAGGACTTGCTCCGCGCTTCCATTGCAAGTGCCGGAAACAGCTACCGCTTAGGCGCCAATGAGGCTCCCCCTGCCATTTTATCCATATTCCTGGGCAAGCAGTTATCTTCCATCCTCGATGAGATAGCCCGTCAGGTAAGCAACAGTAAGATGACAGCCGAGGAAAAGACTACGCTAAAGTTAGGTATCGGACGTATTCCTGAGATTCTGCTAGACACAACAGACCGCAACCGCACCTCTCCTTTCGCTTTCACGGGAAACCGTTTTGAGTTCCGCGCCGCCGGTTCATCAGCCAACTGTGCTGCGGCAATGATTGCCATCAATGCGGCAATGGCCAACCAACTGAACGAATTCAAAGTATCCATTGAGAAGCTCATGGAAGAGGGTGTCGGCAAGGACGAAGCCATTTTCCGCATTCTGAAAGAAACAATCATCGCCTCGGAACCCATCCGTTTTGAAGGAGACGGCTATTCCGAACAATGGAAACAAGAAGCTGCCAAACGCGGACTGACCAATATCTGCCATGTGCCGGAAGCCTTGATGCGTTATATGGACAACCAGGCACGTTCCGTGCTCATCGGCGAACGCATCTTCAACGAAACGGAGCTGGCCTGCCGTCTTGAAGTGGAATTGGAGAAGTACACAATGAAAGTACAGATTGAAAGCCGCGTTTTAGGCGATCTTGCCATCAACCATATCGTACCGACTGCCGTTATCTACCAGAACCGTTTGCTGGAAAACCTGCGTGGACTGCGCGAAACTTTCACTCCGGAAGAGTATGAAATACTCAGCGCTGACCGCAAGGAGCTGATACGTGAAATCTCCCACCGCGTAACAGCCATCAAAATGCAGGTACGTGAAATGACGGAAGCCCGCAAGGTTGCCAACCACATGGACAATTACAAAGACAAGGCCTTTGCATACGAAGAAACAGTACGCCCCTACCTGGAAAGCATCCGCGAGCATATCGACAATCTTGAAATGGAAATAGATGATGAGATATGGCCGTTGCCGAAGTACAGGGAACTGCTGTTCACCAAATGATAAATGAACGGCTTTGCTGATAAACCGACTTCAAATTATGAATGATGAACCTGCCGCATTGTCATGCCAAACGGTAATTCATCATTCATAATTTAAAATTCCTTCCCCCTTTCCTTGCACTTTTTTGATACAAATGTGTCATTTTTAATTTTTTCTTTTTACATTTGTGCTGTACAACACAGTTTTGCAGCATTTATGGTAAAAATAAATTTATCCGATATTAATGTTCCGGAGTTGATTCCCGATATATGGTCACCTCTGAATGAAGAACAGCGAGAGTTTCTTGCCAACCATTTTACGCTTCAGAATTATAAGAAGAACGAAATTATCCATTGTGAAGGCGAGACACCTACTTGCCTGATGTGTCTGCTGAATGGAAAAGTCAAAATCTATAAAGACGGTGTGGGCGGAAGAAGCCAGATTATCCGTATGATCAAGCCCACTGAGTATTTCGGATATCGCCCTTATTTTGCCAAAGCGGATTATGTAACCGCTGCCTGTGCATTTGAACCGTCATTGGTCTGCCTGATACCCATGACTGCCATAATGACATTACTATCGCAAAACAATGAACTGGCGATGTTCTTTATCAGACGACTGTCCATTGACCTCGGTATCGCCGACGAACGTACGGTGAACCTCACCCAAAAGCATATCCGCGGCCGTCTGGCAGAATCGCTTATTTTCCTCAAAGAAAGCTATGGCCTGGAAGAGGACGGTTCTACTTTAAGTATCTACCTGTCCCGTGAAGATTTAGCCAACCTTTCCAATATGACAACATCCAATGCTATCCGCACCCTCTCACAATTTGCTGCGGAACGCCTGATTACCATTGACGGAAGAAAAATCAAAATTATCGACGAGGAAAAGCTGAAGAAGATAAGTAAGATAGGATAAACTTCTAAAATTAAAAATTGAGAATAAAAAAATAGGGCTGCGCGGTGTTTGTTATACAACACTTGTATTGCGCAGCCCTATTTTTTTATTCTCAATTCCCAATTTTTAATTTAACAAGAATCTTTCCGCCTCAATCGCTGCCATACATCCTGTAGCTGCCGCTGTGATGGCCTGACGGTAATGAGGGTCGGCAACATCTCCCGCTGCAAACACTCCGGGAACCTTTGTACGGGGAGTACCGGGATCTGTCAGTATATAGCCCGTTTCGTCGGTGTCGACATACGGTTTGAAAATATCGGAATTAGGCTTATGGCCGATAGCCAGGAAAAAGCCGTCGATAGCCAGGTCATAACGCTGTTCGTCCGCTTCACCCATACGCTTCACCAAGTGTACGCCTTCCACACCGTTATCTCCATATAATCCTACTGCATTGTGTTCAAACAAAACTTCTATTTTCTCATTCTCCATTACACGCTTCTGCATAATCTTGGAAGCACGCAAGAACGGTTTACGCACAATCAGGTACACTTTGCTTGCCAGACCCGCCAGATAAGAGGCTTCCTCACATGCCGTATCGCCGCCGCCAACTACCGCTACGACCTTCTTCCGATAGAAGAAACCGTCACAGGTAGCACAGGCGCTGACACCCATGCCGGCATATTTCTTCTCGTCTTCCAGTCCTAAATACTTGGCAGCAGCACCGGTAGCAATAATAACGGTTTGCGCTTCAATGACCTTTTCTTCATCAATGGTTATCTTATAGGGAGACTTACTCAAATCGGCAGCCGTAGCCACGCCGAAACGCAAGTCCGCACCGAAGCGTTCAGCCTGTTTGCGCAAATCCTCCATCATCTGCGTACCGCTGATACCTTCCGGATAACCGGGAAAATTCTCGATATCGGTGGTGGTGGTCAACTGTCCGCCGGGTTGAAGCCCCTCATAAAGCACCGGAGAAAGATTGGCACGTGCAGCATAGATAGCTGCGGTATATCCGGCAGGACCGGAACCTATAATTAAACACTTTACTTTTTCTGCTTCCATATTATTCTTTTTTATTAGTAACATTTATCATCTTAAATCAACCAGTTCGGCTGTAGGATATGCTTTCCTGTCAAACACAAAAAGGCTGTCATCATAGTTCTTGCCCGTCTGATAGGAATTTATGAACACTACTGCCGCATCTTTGCTGCCCCGCTGAACCATACTCAGTTTTAACGGGCGGAACGAACCTTTTTCTATATACAGGATAATACATTGCATATCCTGGCTGCGTTTGGTAGCGTTCATCACCACTTTATACGCCGTATCATCCGAAGCATTGCCGGTTTTAGCCACTTTCAGCTTATAATCCTGCTTATAGAGCGACAACCACGAATAAGGATTGATGCTCTGCAACTCTTCGGGAGTGGGTTCGGAAACATTAACCTCATCGCTCGAAGCAAGATAACTCCACTGTGTGCGTCCGTCGAACCATGTCGTCACTCCTTCCGTCTCCAGCAGAAATTTATCGCCTTTCAAACGGATGGAACCGTTCGTATTGCCTTCAGGTGCACGGACGGAAAAAGTGATTTTGATCCCACCTTCCCTGCGGAAAGCATCTGCCGCACGGTCAAGTATATCTCTGGCATCCGGCTGCTGTGCAACCGTAGGGATAGTCAGGAAAAGCATCCAGACTGTGAATAAAAGACTGTTGATTTTCATGTACTTCAAACGTTGATTTGTTACAAATTGTTCAAACGCGTTTCCAAGTCCGTTATATCCACGCAGAACACCTCACGCGCTTTACTGCCTTGCGCCGGACCTACAATCCCGGCTTTCTCCAACTGGTCCATAATACGCCCCGCACGGTTATAACCGATGGCAAATTTACGCTGGATAAGCGAAGTGGAACCTTGCTGCTGATACACTATCAGCCGGGCGGCATCTTCAAACAGCGGGTCAAGACGTCCCATATCCACATCGCCCAAATCGCCGTTTGCATTTTCATCCACATACTCAGGCAGGTAGAATGCAGTGGGATACCCCTGCTGACGGGCTATGAACTTCGTTATCTCCGCCACTTCCGGCGTATCGATAAACGCGCACTGCACACGAACCGGGTCCGCACCTTGCAGGAACAGCATATCGCCGCGACCGATCAACTGGTTGGCTCCCGGCCGGTCGAGAATGGTACGGGAATCCACCATAGCCGACACCCGGAAAGCGATACGTGCCGGGAAGTTGGCCTTAATCGTACCCGTAATGATATTCGTCGTAGGACGCTGGGTAGCGATAATCATGTGTATACCTACGGCACGCGCCAACTGGGCGATACGGGCAATAGGCAGTTCCACATCCTTACCGGCTGTCATAATCAAATCGCCGAACTCATCAATCACCACCACGATATACGGCATGAACTTATGTCCCTTTTCCGGATTCAGGCGGCGGTTGATAAACTTCTCGTTGTATTCTTTGATATTACGCACATGCGCAGCCTTCAGCAGGTCGTAACGGGTGTCCATTTCGATACAGATAGAGTTCAAAGTCTGTACAACCTTGGTAACATCCGTTATAATGGCATCCTCACCGTCGGGCAGCTTGGCAAGGAAATGATGTTCTATCACCGAATAGATGCTGAACTCCACTTTCTTCGGGTCCACCAGCACGAACTTCAGTTCCGCGGGATGCTTCTTATAGAGCAGGGAAGTAATGATGGCATTCAACCCGACAGACTTACCCTGACCGGTAGCACCCGCCACGAGCACGTGGGGCATTTTACACAAATCCACCATAAAGACCTCATTGGTAATGGTCTTACCCAATGCAATAGGCAGGTCGTACGTAGACTCCTGAAACTTCTTACTGCCGATGATGCTCTGGCCCGAGACAATCTTCGGATTGGAATTAGGCACTTCAATACCGATTGTTCCCTTTCCCGGTATCGGAGCAATGATACGGATGCCCAGCGCGGAAAGGCTGAGTGCGATATCATCTTCCAGACCGCGTATCTTGGAGATACGGACACCCTGTTCCGGCGTAATCTCATACAGCGTCACCGTAGGGCCCACCGTAGCTTTAATGGTACTGATTTCGATACCGAAGCTGCGCAGCGTATTGATAATCTTATCCTTATTGGCATTCTGTTCTGCCATATCGATGGTCGGTTCGGCATTGTCATAATGCTTCATCAGGTCAATGGTCGGATAATGATAGTTTTCCAAGTCAAGACAAGGGTTATACGGCTCTATTTCCGGACCGCGATACTCTTCATCCTCCACTGTCTCCACCTCAAAGACAGGACCTTTTTCCTCTTGCCGTCCCGATGCCGGAATGGCAGAAACGGTATCGGACGGCGGAGTCTCAATCGTCATAAGCACTTCGTCTTCTTCTTTTTCTTTGGCAAGTGAGGCTTTATGCGTTGCGGCATCTCCCAGGTCGAGCATTATCTCATGAGCATCCTCATCCTTCTCTTCTTTTCCGGCTTCTTCCGGAGCCTTCGTTTCTTCTTCTCTTCCCGCATCAGAAGCCGCTTCCGCCATTACCGGCGATTTCTTCCCCTTTACAGTCCAGGAATCTGTAAACTCTTCCGGAGCTTCACCGGATTTGCGTTCCGCCTTTTCTTTATGTTTCAGGAAACTGAGACTGAAAAGTTTTCTCAACCAGATAACGGTACGTGCACTCAGATAAATAAGGAAGCATATGGCAGTAACCAGCAGTATCATCCATAACCCCGGCACTCCCACTTGAGATACCAGCCAGTTGCTGACATTATATCCGTGCATGCCGCCCAGATAGAGGAAAGAGTCCTTATATTGGTCCACAAATACGAACCCGAAGAATATCGAAAACCAAATCAGCAGCAGGGAGCATCCTATGAACCACTTCCACAAACGTACCACGCGGACACGCATCAGCTTTAATCCGGCTACAGCCAGAAACACCAAGATGAAAAAGGAAGAGATGCCGAAGCAATCGTTTATCAAATAACTGGCAAGCTGCGCCCCACGCGAACCAGCATAGTTCTTCACGCCGTTATGCGTGGAAATCAGTTCCTGCGCATTACCCGAATCTATAATACTCTGGTCTGCCGCCCCCGTAAAGAAGAAAGACGAAAAGGCCAGCAGCAGATAAACCGAAAAGATTACCAGTATCAGACCGGCAACAAAATGAACGGTTTCATTCTTTAAGACAGCAGCTGCCTTTCCGAAAAAAGAGATAGAGTGTTCCGTATCTTTGGTTGTATTTTTTTTGACCATAATGTATTCTGCTAATATCCGTACAATGACGCAAAAGTAACAAAAAAAAGCTTATGCAGTAATGCTTTCAAACCTTTTTCGTACCTTTGCGTTTCAAATCAAGAAGATATGAAAAAAGAAAGTCAAGTGATATTCGACCGCAATGTCGTGGAATTCGTAACCGTAGCTGCCGAGTTCTGCAAGTTTCTGGAACAGACGGAAACCATGAAGCGTTCCGTCTTCGTCGATACATCCTTAAAGATACTTCCCCTGCTTTATCTCAAGGCATCCATGCTTCCCAAATGCGAAACGATAGGCGATGAAGCCCTCGAAACATTCGTAACAGAGGAAACTTACGAAATACTCCGCATGAACCTGGCCGGTATTCTTGCCGAAAAGGATGATTACCTGGATGTATTTGTATCGGATATGAAGTACAGCGACCAGCCCATCACCAAAAACATTTCCGAGGATCTGGCCGACATCTACCAGGACATCAGAGACTTTATTTTCGTATTCCAGCTGGGACTCAACGAGACGATGAATGATTCACTCGCCGCCTGCCAGGAACACTTCGCCCTATACTGGGGCCAAAAGCTGGTGAACACCCTGCGTGCCCTGCACGATGTGAAGTACAACCAACCGGATGAGGAAGAGGAAAACGAGGAAGCGGAGGAAGATGAATAAACTTTAAGCTATGATTATCAGAAGAAGTATAAATAAAGAAGAAGTAAAGGACATGCCGAAAGCCGTCTTCCCCGGACAGATACATGTTGTCCAGACTCCTCAAGAGGCAGAGCGTGCTGTGGCTTATCTGAAAAAATGCTCCATACTGGGTATCGACAGCGAAACGCGTCCATCATTCACCAAAGGGCAGTCGCATAAGGTGGCTTTATTGCAGATTTCGTCGGAAGAGCATTGTTTCCTTTTCCGCCTCAACCTCACCGGACTCACCCTTCCGGTTATCACGTTGCTCGAAACCCCCGCCGTAACCAAAGTCGGCCTCTCCCTGCGCGACGACTTCATGATGCTGCACAAACGTGCTCCGTTTGAACAGCGCGGCTGCATCGAGCTGCAGGAATATGTCCGCACGTTCGGCATTCAGGACAGAAGCCTTCAAAAGATATATGCCATCCTTTTCGGAGAAAAGATTTCAAAGAGCCAGCGCCTGTCCAACTGGGAAGCCGATGTGCTGACACCGTCCCAACAACAATACGCAGCTACCGACGCATGGGCCTGCCTGAACATATACAACCGGCTGCAGGAGCTGAAGCGTACCGGTGATTTTGAACTGGCAATCGAAGAAAGTTGCCACACAACCACATTATAACGTTACCACATCTTAATTATAATTATGTATAAAGTATATCTAAAGCCAGGTAAGGAAGAATCATTAAAACGTTTTCACCCTTGGGTGTTTTCAGGTGCCATCGCACATTTCGACGGAGAGCCGGAGGAAGGGGAAGTTGTTGAAATCTATACATCCAAAAAAGAGTTCATAGCCAAAGGACATTTCCAAATCGGCAGCATTGCCGTCCGTGTACTCAGCTTCTGCCGGGACGAAGCTATCGATGCCGGCTTCTGGAAACGCAAACTCAGCATAGCTTACGATATGCGACGCAGCATCGGCATAGCCGGAAATCCCACCAACAATACTTACCGTCTGGTACACG